>JANNAZ010000121.1:0-6929 GCA_031384895.1 Cyclobacteriaceae bacterium
TTCAACGTGAGCTCGTGATGACCTACCCGAACGTATCCCTGCTTGACCTGCGGCTCATCTTGAGCACCGTTGAGTCGCTTTTCGCCAAAGTTGGACTGGTGATCCGGTTCCTCGCCCTATTCAGTATTGTCACCGGGTTGATCGTTTTGGCTGGTGCTGTTGTCAACAGCAAATTTGTTCGCATCCGTGAAAATGTTCTGCTGAGAACCATTGGTGCGCGTACGAAGCAGATCATGCAGATCACTGTTATTGAGTACGCTTACTTGGGCCTGTTCTCAGCAATTACCGGAATGACCTTGTCAGTCATGGGGGGATGGGCTCTCTGTCGATTCTTTTTTGAAGTACAACTTGGCGTGTCGTGGATCGATCTGCTCGGTGTTGGCGCTTCAGTTACTTTCCTAACCATTGCTATTGGTTGGTACAATTCACGGGAGGTGATCAATACACCGCCTCTTCAGGTGCTTCGGAAGGAGTAAGGGTAACCGTGTGGATTGATCAGTGGAACCACCTAACCCGAGGTCAGATGTAGCCTACGACCCAATAGGTGATGTATCCAGTCCATTCTTTCAAAAGGGTTTGCCAAACCAATATGGCTTCCACCTTGGGTATGCAAAGCACATCAAAATCCAGTTTTCGAGTATGGCCTTGAAAGTCTGCACTGAACGGTTGGCATGGCCAGCCCGATTTGCTAAAGCAGGCGGCTGATCTTCGCATGTGCGATGCGGAGGTAATCAGCAGGCAGTCACTGGATTTCGCTTTGTTCCCCAGCAGCTTGCGGACTTCTTCTGCTGACTCATGTGTATTTCGGGATTGGGGTTCTACAAGTATATCCTCTGTGGGTACCCCCATTAGCCTTAGCAGAGAGGCTAGTTCATCTGCTTCACGTAAGCCTGTGTCGATGAGTTTTCCTGAGCCGCCGGATATGAGAATTTTCTGGATTCGGCCCATCTTGTAAAGCTGCATGGTGTGGTTGATCCGGTCGGCAGCTGAGCCCAGGTAGACGCGGTCCGGTGGGCCGACCTCTGATTTCGCAGCTCCGCAAAGCAGAATGCCATACGAATAGGTTCGATTCATTTCGGCAAACGGTGTCGCCTTTATCTCCCAAACGTTCATGACTTCATTGGCCAGGAATTCATTTGAAAAAAAGAAACACAGGCTGATTCCAAGAATCAGGAGACGCCGCTTTACAGCCTGTTTTCTTGCAATCCATGAAGCCAGGAAGAGGCCGCACACGATGACAAGGGGCTTTACCAGGTAGCCTAGCGTTTTGGAAAGAAAAAAGAACATTATCTGCGAAATGAAATGTTTTCCAATCCCTTTAGAGCTCTTCGCAAGAGGTCGAAATATAAGGTAATGTACAAGAGGACAGACATGGCCCAAATTACCGCGAGGTTGAAGTAGAAGGTATCGATAGTCGCGTTGAGGAAATGTTTGGAGGGAAGGTAGAACTGGGCATCAAAATCGATGAAGTGATCGGGTTCTGGCGCTTTGTAAATTGGATAAATCTTTTGAATCAGCCGCCCGCTGGATTCGATAATGCGCGATGCTTCATCCTGATTTTTTACAAGCATGGAGATTGCTTCATTCTGGTAGGTGTGGCGGAAAGTCTCAAACTCCTTTTCTCCTCCCAGTAAATCGGTGAGCGCCTGAATTTTCTTCTCTTTTTCTTTAATGGCGTTCGTCGCCTGATTCGTGTAGAATTGCTTGAGAGTCAGCAGAAAGATCTTGGTTTTTTCGTACACCGTGGAATCAAAGGTTTCAGGCTGGAGCAAGGCCACCTCAAGGAAATGATGTTTTCCGATCTCCATAAGAACGAGTTCGATTTCGTTCTGAAGTAGATTTAGGTTGCCCTCGATCGTCTGTATGTCTGTACCCGTTCGGTGGTTGTTTAGATGTACATAATCCAGTTTCGATTGCAGGGTGGGAATGTAGTACATTTTGTTATAGTCTGATTCAGCGATCGTTCGCTCCAGTTCATAGAACTCCTTTTCAAAACTATTGTCTTTGAACTGGGCGACCATAGCGGCTTCGAAGGCCCATCGGGAAGCCATTAGGTCCCCTACCAGAGGAACCGTTTCCTGGTTTCCGATCAAGGGATTGAGCTTATCAAATTTGACAACTACGCCGCTCAGAATCAATTGGGGAATAAGCAAAATAGGAATCAGGATATAAATTGTGACGGCAGAATTGAAGGCCGAGGAAATGTTGAGGCCTACCATGTTTGCAAAGCAGGAAACGGTAAACAGGATAGCCCAGTGAGTCAGCAGCATACCATCAATCTGCAGGACTGCACTTCCTACAAGAACAAAAAGGAAAGTCTGGATGGCGGAAAGAGTAAAGAGAATACCCATTTTGGAAACCAGGTAGCTCCCCTTGCTTAGGTGAAGGAATGCTTCTCGTTTAAGAATCTTTTGGTCACGGATGATTTCTTCTGCACTGACCGTTAACCCCATGAAAAGGGCTACAATGATGCTCATGAAGAAGTAGGCAGGCAGATTCAGGTTTCGGAGGAACGTGTATTGCTGGTGAGCAGGATCATCTGTATTATAGTAGAAGGTAATGAAGGCCAGAATAAGCGCTAGCAGGGGAGCTTCCAGGAGATTGATGGCCAGGTATTGGCGGTTGCTCAATTTTGAAAGGAGGTCCCTGAGCCCAAATAGTCGCATTTGCTTGAACCAAGTCGGGCGGTGTAGACTGGAGAGGGGCGCTTCAGTAGATGGCGCAAAGTTATTTGGTTTCACTTTTACCGTATAGAAGCCATTCCATTGTTCAGGCGAAATTTTCCGTTCATTTGTAAAATTCCCAAACTCATCGAGCACCTTGGTTTCAATAATGTTAAAAATCTGCTCCGGGTTTACATTGCCGCATTCGGGGCATTCTCCCTGATCGCTGTTGATGAGGTTGATGTTTTGTTTGAAGTAGGTAACCGCGTCAACCGGGTTTCCATAGTAGATCTGGTAGCCCCCGGTGTCAAGAATTACGAGTCTATCGAACATCTTGAAAATATCTGAACTGGGCTGGTGAATGACAGCGAAAACCAGTTTGCCTTTAAGGGCTAGCTCTTTAAGTAACTCAATAATGTTCTCTGAATCCCGGGAAGACAGGCCTGAAGTTGGCTCGTCTACAAACAGGACTGCTGGCTCGCGGAGCAGTTCCAGGCCAATGTTAAGCCGTTTCCGTTGACCTCCGCTGATGGTCTTCTTCAGCGGAGAGCCTACTTTGAGATCCTTGATTTCATGGAGGCCCAGGTCGTTAAGGGTTTTGAGTACCAGTTCGCTTAGTTGGCTTTCGCTCAGGTTATCGAAGCAAAGCTTTCCGGCGAAGTACAAGTTTTGGTACACGGAAAGATCTTCCATCAGCAGGTCGTCCTGGGGGACAAATCCGAATACACCTTCTACTTTGTCAGGCGTGTTGTGGATATCGACGGAATTGAAGAGTACATGTCCGGCAGATGGTTTCTCTGTTCCGTTCAGTACCTGGAGAAGCGTTGACTTTCCGGCTCCGCTGGCACCCATTAGCGCGATCAGGTTCCCGGACTCTTCAGCAAGTGTGACATTGCGAAGCCCAAGCCGCCCGTTCTTGAATTGATAGGAGATATTCCTGGCCTCAAAAGTGGTGCGGGTAGTTGTGCTGTTTTTCTTGAATTGTCCCAGGATTTCACCAAAGTAGATGGGATCATTTCCTTCCCAGCGAATGTTGGTTCCTTCCCACCGGATGCTGCTGCCTCTGGCAAGGGGGCTGATGTTAGTTGACTTTTGAGGCACACCATTCAGGTAAACATCTTCCTTACCAACGTACTTAAAGAAATACAGATCGCCGTTGACCAGGTGCAGGATGGCAATGAAGCCCTGCAACTTCCCCCGGTGAATATGCTTGCTGTGGCCCGGCCTTTCGGACATGGCATCGATCACAAGGATCCTATCGGAATCAAAAGCGCTTCGCGAACTTCCGAGGATGTAGTGTGTCATGAGATTAATCTCTTCAGCGCTTACATTCAAGCTTGTGCCGATCAGTTGGACGTACTCACGCTCCTTGTCTGAGATGACACCGTCTGCCAGAACAACACTCATCAATTCGAGCAAAATCACGGCCTTTTGCTTTTGCGTGACATCCTGATTGATTTCACGGCACAGGTTCTGAACATTCTTTTCCTGATCTTGAGAAAGGTCTTTTGCGTACGTGTCGAAGTAGGTCATATTCTCCATGACGGACTTTCGGCCCAGGTGGTCGTGGAGGAAGGCAAGAACATAGTCTCGCTCTTGCTGCGTGACCTCGTCTTCCTTGGCAACGATCGCGAAGAGTCGGAGAATGGCTTTTAGAACCGGTTCACTCATAAGGGGAGGAGGATAGCCGCGTGATGCGAAATTAAAGACCTAAAATAAAAAAGGGATTGGTTATTGCCAATCCCTTCTGTGGTTCTTGTTGCGGATTAGTTCACGATATCAGCGCGAATCTTTTCAATGGTTTTAGTGATGCCTGTCAGAGTTTCATCGTTGAAAGCCAGCTTGGGATCGCCTTTCGTAATTTGCTCCTCCAGCGGGACCAGTTTAGAGTAGCTGGCCTCCAGTTCGCTGAAGTCTGTGAGAATCTTTGTTACGCTTTCTGTTTGGTCCACTTTCTTCAGCATATTGATGACCTCAGAAACTGATTTCCTCTGTTTAATGATGAGACTCATCAAGGGCGTGAGGACTTGAATCCGTTGTGCGGGATTTGAGAATGTTGCTTTGGGATAGGTTTTTACGATTCCCGTAGCGAGATATAAGCTTTCAACGAAACTTCCAGTTACGATCAGCGCGCCAAGCTTGCTTTGGCTATTGTTGTTCATGTATTTGGAAGCATCTAGAACAGCGCTATCAAGGATGCTTGTAAGCACATCTCTGTTCCCAATATTTGTTTCTACTTTCTGTGCTATTTCAGGTGAAAATGATCCCATGATCCCCAATTCATCTGCAATCCGTTTGCAGGCTTGGAAGTAATCGATGCTTTCCTGAGTTTTTTCATAAGCAACCAGGTATCCCATGTCAGCTGCGTAGCTGCCGAGATTGAGCGCTGCTTTGTCAGGCTGGGAAATATAGTTTTCAATACTTTCGCGACTGTTGATCAGACTTTGATTGTAATCTGCCCCAGTCTGCATAATGTCGTAAGGGATATTAGATGGCTTTGGGAATTCGGAAGAAATCAAGTCTGTAATTTGCTTGTCCAGTGACTTGGGAAGGTCAATGGTTTCCTTTTTTGGCCCGGATCCACAGGAGGTTAGAATGACTAAAGACAGAACGAAAAACAGTAACGTATTCAGTTTCAATTTCATAGAAGGTGTTATTAAAGGGCTAAGGTTTCAAAAGCCTCGTCAAATATAGACCTAATTCACCAAGGGAGTCAAAGTCAGTACTTGTTACGGCCTTCAATTTTAGCATATTTTTTCTAACTGCCGAATATGATCGCTGTATAATTTTGCCTGTAGAAGGTGGTCTCGCGCCGGTGGTCGGGAATCGGCCCTCTTTTGGGATATTTTTGACCGAAATCTCAGCCCAATTACCGCAGGGATTAGGTGGAAATCCGTAAACTTGCGTTCTTTTTTGGGCCCTTAGCTCAGACGGTTATCCCGATAGTGATCGGGACTGACTCATGATCTGGAGGCCAGGCAGAAGATTGGAGTATTAGTAATGGGCCCTTAGCTCAGACGGTTAGAGCACCTGACTCATAATCAGGTGGCCGTTGGTTCAAATCCAACAGGGCCCACTTTCTTAATTCGCTTGCGGTTGCAGGCCGATTCCGGCTAGATAGTACTTGGTTGCGGGGGATGAACCAAGAGCACTTTTTTGATTTCACGTAAGCAACGCTATGGATTTGACACCCAAGAAAATCGCTCTTCACCTCGGATTGTTCTTGCTGACGTTTGCTACGACGACGTTGGCGGGCGCAGAATGGATCCATAGTAAATCCATCCTCGTGCCAGGATACACGTGGTCCGACTTTCTGAGCGGTATGCCGTATTCTGTTCCTTTTTTATTAATCCTCTCTGTGCATGAGTTTGGTCATTACTTCACCGCCATCCACTATAAGGTAACGACCACATTACCCTACTACCTTCCCCTTCCTCCATTCCCCTTGATGCTCGGTACTCTTGGCGCGGTGATCAGACTTAAAAGCAGGGTGCTGAGCAAGCAACAAAATTTTGATATTGGAATTGCCGGACCGCTGGCGGGTTTTGTGGCCACCCTCGCGGTGCTCTGGTACGGGTTCGCGACCCTTCCACCTCCTGAATATGTTTTCCAGTTTCACCCGGAATATGCACAGTATGGACTTGCGTATGGAGACTACGTATACACCTCTTCCTTTCTCTCATCAGGAGTAGTAGATGTTATTATTGGGAAGAACCTGCTCTTTATCTTTTTTGAGAAATTTGTGGGTGAGACAAGCCGCATACCCAACGTCCATGAGATTATACACTATCCTTATTTATTTGCTGGATTCCTGGCCCTGGTCTTCACCAGCATCAATCTTCTCCCTATCGGGCAGTTAGACGGTGGCCATGTCCTCTATGGTTTGTTGGGATATCAGGGCCATCGGAAGGTTGCCGCTGCCGTATTTATCGTGTTCTTGTTTTACGCCGGACTTGGTTCAATCACTTTTTTTGGGCCAGGGAAAGATCCGATGTGGTACACTCCGCTTTACGTTGGTTTCTTGTTCTTGAGTCTACTTGGGTTACGAAGGCCTTGGCAGGATACACTTATGTATGCGATGGTTATTTTCTCTGCTCAGTTTCTCCTCGCGTGGGCAATTCCGGGCATCAAAGGGTATCCAGGCTGGCTACTCTTTGCTTTTCTGATTGGCCGGTTTATCGGCATCGAGCACCCCCCTTGTGAAATTGAGGAGCCACTCAGTGATGAACGGAAATTGTTGGGTTGGTTTGCGCTGGCTGTGTTCGT
>JANNAZ010000186.1:0-15210 GCA_031384895.1 Cyclobacteriaceae bacterium
ACAGCCACTTTAAGTTCCAGCGCCCGGAGGAGTTCTGGGTTGTCATTGCCAATCTCTGGACTAATCACCAGATCACTCAAGTCTTGTTGTATGTTCTTGGGAGACCAGCCTGAGTTGGGAATTAGGCCAAATTCCTGAAGCCTTTTTCTCGCCTGCTCATCGGGTGCCAATTCTTCCGATGCGGTAACTTCATGACCGGCCCGTATGAGTGCAATAGCAAGCTCTTGCACGACAGGGTTGCCAATGCCAGTAAAATGGATTTTCCTCTTCTTGTCCATCCGGAGTGCTTTCGGGCTTCAAGTTAAGGTAAAATGTTTGTCCCGTGAAACGGGTACTGGTAAGGAGCTTATGGTTGAATGGACAAGAGTCGCTTGCAGTAAGAAGAAAATATATTTTACACCAACAAAATTTATTAAAAATACCCGTTGTTGTTGTTTGTAGATTGTTGAGAAGTTGTGGACGCGAGAGAATCCAGGGCGTGGTTCTAATCTTTAGGTTTGTTCCTCTATTTGAATAACACATCCAACAACCACGAAGTATGGAGCAAAGGTCAACGTCATTGAGGGTAGGCAGCACAAAAATTGCCAAATTGGTTCCCCGAGATTTGTCGGAGAGCCTGGGCAAGCTGCCTCCTCAGGCGGTTGATCTGGAAGAAGCAGTGCTAGGGGCTTTGATGCTGGAAAAGAACGCGTTAACCGCGGTTATCGAGTACCTGCGCCCTGGTCATTTCTATAAAGAACAGCACAAGGAGATCTACCAGGCTATCACCGATTTATTCAAAGCATCCGAGCCGGTTGATATGCGTACTGTGGTTGCGCAACTGCGTAAAAATGGCCGTTTGGAATTGGTTGGTGGTGCATATTATATCGCCGAGCTGACTTCTAAAGTTAGTTCAGCAGCCAATATTGAATATCATGCCCGGTTCATCATGGAAATGGCCATTAAGCGGGACCTGATCCAGATTTCTTCACAAATCCAACAAGATGCGTATGAGGACACCACTGATGTCTTCGATCTCCTGGATAAGACGGAGCAGTCAATCTTTGCTATTTCAGACTCAAACCTTAGGAAGAATTATGATAATATGAAGTCCTTGATGTCCAAGGCCTTTAATGAGCTTCAGGAGCGCAAGAATCATAAAGACGGACTCACCGGCGTGCCCAGTGGGTTTACAAAATTGGACCGGGTACTCAGTGGATGGCAGCGATCTGATTTGATCATCATTGCCTCCAGGCCCGGCATGGGAAAAACGGCGTTTGTGGTCTCAGCGCTTAGAAATGCAGCGGTAGATTTTAACTATCCGGTAGCCATGTTTTCACTTGAAATGGCATCCCTTCAGTTGGTAAATCGCTTGATTTCGGCTGAAGCAGAATTGGATTCAGAAAAAATCAAAAGGGGAAACCTTGTTGATTTCGAATGGCAACAACTGGCGCATCGCACGAGCCGCCTCTCTGCAGCTCCGATTTTCATCGATGATACACCTGCACTATCAATTTTAGAGATACGGGCTAAGTGTCGGAGACTCAAGGCGGAACACAATGTGCAATTAATTGTGGTTGACTATCTCCAATTGATGAAAGGTGATAGTCAAGGCAATCGAGAGCAAGAGATTGCCTCCATATCGCGGGCCTTGAAAGGCATCGCCAAGGAGCTAGACGTACCGGTGATTGCACTCTCTCAGCTAAGCCGGGGTGTTGAGACCCGAGGAGGCGATAAGCGTCCCCAGCTTTCAGATCTCCGGGAATCCGGTTCCATTGAACAGGATGCTGATATCGTTATGTTCCTCTACCGCCCGGAATACTACAAGATTACAGTTGATGAAGAAGGGCAGCCAACCAATGGCATGGCCGAAGTGATCGTCGCCAAGCATCGGAATGGATCCTTGGATACGGTCAGACTAAAGTTCATTGGAAAATATACCAAGTTTGCCGACTTCGATGGCCCTTCCGGTGAGTCTTCTTTTGGTAGTGTGACACGGGAAAGCCGACTTAATACATTCCGCGATGAAACCCTTCCGCCTCCACCGCGGAACGAAGACGACATGCCATTCTAGCGGTCGGTGATTTCTATTTTGTGGTTATTCCAGTAGCTTTAGCGTCAGGCTAAACCAGTCTTTATTCATGGAGTTTCGTGTCAGGATAGGCTTGCCAGCCTTGTTGCTTTTCCTTAGCCTGCCTTTTATTTCCGGGGCACAAAACAACGCCTCCCTTGATAGTCTGCTACTGTTGGCCGAGGATCCGCAGAGATTGCCAGAGTCAACCATCTTGCTACTGACCGACCAGGTCGGCAAATACCCTTCACCAGTTGACCGGGCAACGTTATGTCTGCGAATCAGTTCTGCCTATCTGATAGCAGGCCAGTTGGACTCGGCAGCATCGAATGCGTGGAACGTGTTGACCTTGGTGCCAGAGAATCCAGCGCTTTGCTCTACAGCATATTTGAGTCTGGGTCTAGTGGCCTATCAGAAGTCAGCGTTGGAAAGAGCTTCTGATTTTTTTGGAAAGTCATTGCATGTCTTTGAGACCCTTGGCAACAAAAACGGGCAGCTCGTGGCCTGGAATTACCTTGCACGTATCTCCGAACGCCAGGCGCGCCTTCCGGAGGCGCTTCGGAACTACCAACAATCCATGGAGATTGCCATGTCCATTCAAGATAGTGCCCGCATAGGTGCATTGAAGATTGAGCTCGCCATCGTCAACCGAAAACTTAGTCGGTTCCCCGAGGCGCTAACCTACCTGAATCAGAGTCTGGAAGCCATTCGTCAGCGCCGCGATTCCAGCCGCTTAGTTGAGGTTCTGGTTGAATTAGGTAATGTGGCAGAAGATCAATCAGATTATACGACTGCCCTGAAATATTTCTTCCAAGCGCTGAAAATGGAGCGAAAATCAGGCAGCGGATTCTCTGGTTACGTTAACGTGTCGAGGATTTTTGGTGCAATGACTAAACTTGACGTTGCCTCTCGGTATGCAGATAGCGCCGAGATGGCAGCCATTGAAGGGAGAAATTTAAACGATTTGCGACTATGTTTTCAATGGCGCTACAAACTTGCAGAGCAACTGATGGACACGGCTAAGACATTCTCGTATTACAAACGCTATGTTCAATACGATGACTCAGTAAAGCAGGTTGAGGCAAGTCAGCGGATTCAGAATGTCCATGACGAGTTGATCCTTGGCGCGAATGAAGCATCAATCCGCACTGCAGATCTGGAGAAGAAGTTGGTCGAAGCGCGTGCCGAAAGTGACCAACAGTGGTTGAATTTTTTGTTCTTGCTGTCGGGGTCTACCGCGCTGCTTGCCCTGTTTCTTTTCTTTTGGTTCAGGTCCCGAAGCCAGACCGGAGCAAGAATCCGGGAGACTGAACAAAAGCTTGCAGAGCTTACCATCTTGAAGGAAAAGATGTTTACCGTCATGGCGCACGATCTTCAGGGTCCGGTATCCGCTTTTACTAGATTAACCGATGGCTTTGCCGGGCAAACAAATAGCATCAGTCCGGAGGAGTTGAAAACCTATCTGCGTGCCCTAAATGTTTCAGGGCTTGAGCTCACCCGGTCATTGAGTCAACTGGTCGAATGGGCCGTTACGCAATCCGGCACCATGCCGTTTCGCCGTGAGCTGGTCAACTGCAGGCAAGTAGCTGATGAAGTTGAAAGGCAACTTCATCCGATGGCAGAGGAAAAACGTCTGGAAGTCGCATTTCTTATTCCGGAAGCACTGCATGCTTATGGTGATAGGGCAATGATCGCGATAGTCCTCCGTACGCTTTTGTATAATGCTATTCGTTTTACGGGTGAGGGGCGCACCATCACACTTTTCAGCGGGCGGAAGGATGATCTGATTACGCTAGGGGTCAAGGATAATGGGGAGGGCCTGTCTGCAGACCGGATTAGGAAAATTTTTGACTGGTCAACTGATTCAATGGTGATTGGTCGGGGTAGAACTGGAATTGGGTTGCCCATGTGTAAAGAACTGGTATCCCGGAATGGCGGAAATCTATATGTGGAAAGTACCTTGAAACAGGGGAGTACGTTTTACTTCTCGCTGCCCGAGCACCCACCGATTGCCTAAACATTAATGGTGCAAAAGGCTTGTCAAAAACAGTTGCATTTGGTTTATTGTTGAACTGAAAACTTGATTTGTGAAAGCACTCATACTTGTTGGCCCGGGCCAGATTGATTGGAAGGAATTTGACAAGCCAGTGCCTGTGCTCGGAAAGGCGCTGGTGAAGATGAAGGCCATTTCGCTCAACCGTCGGGATGAGTGGATCAAAGAAGGGAAGTATCCGAACATTCGCTATGGTGGCATACTTGGTTCTGACGGATCAGGATTGGTCGAGGCGGTTGGCGATACCAAGGATTCTGAATGGGTGGGGAAGGAAGTGGTCATTAATCCCAACGTAAACTGGGGCCCGGATCCGGCGGTGCAGTCAAAGAATTACAGCATTTTGGGAATGCCAGTAAGTGGAACCTTCGCAGAGTATTGTCTCGCGGATGTCGATCGATTGCAGCCCAAGCCATTTCATCTCGACATGCTTCAGGCTGCGGCCATTCCGTTGGGCGGACTGACTGCTTTTCGTGCGCTCTTCAGGCAGGGAGGTCTTCGGGCTGGTCAGAATATTTTGATTTCTGGTTTCGGCGGGGGAGTTGCTCAATTTTGCTTTTTGTTTGCGCAGGCAGCCGGAGCGAACGTGTACGTTACTTCAGGGAGCGACGAGAAGATTGCCCGGGCCCTTAAGTTAGGAGCCAAGGGTGCCTACAATTACAAGAAGGAAAGTAATTACAGCGACCTGTGGAAGACAAAAGGTGGATTTGATTTGATTATTGATAGTGCGGGAGGAGACCAAATTAATAGTTTCATTAAGATTCTTAAGCCGAATGGAAAAATCGTTTTCTACGGTGCCACGAATGGATTGCCAGCTAAAATTGATTTGTACCGGATGTTCTGGAATCATTTGACTCTTCAGGGTACGACCATGGGTAATGACCATGAATTTGTGGAAATGCTTGCATTCATGGGAAAGCATCAAATCCGACCCATCGTAGACAGCATCCGACCATTCTCCAAGCTGCCAGAATCTTTTGCAGATATCTTGCGGCCTAACAAAGTAGGTAAAATTGTATTCCAGGTTTAGGAAGAAGGAGCCGGGCGATCAAAAAGCCATTGGTTGTAGGCGGTTCTAAGTTCCATTTCCGTCTTCTTATTTGCTTGCTTATTGGCGAGGCCGATGCCTTTCAAGAAGAGTAACTCGGCTTCAGCGACGTTGCCCAATTCGATCATCAGGTGTGCTGCAGGGTAATAGGTTGGCAGGTAATCCGGAAAGTGGGACAAAAGCTCATCAAATTCCTTATTGGCTCGCTGCGGGTCGATGTTCAGGTACTCAAGCGCCAGTGCATACCGGGGGAATTCATCCATCGGATCATCGACAATGAATTGGTTGAGTTGTTCGATTCGTGTCATGTCTGGGGCAGGTCAAACCACAAATAGTACAGTTGAAAAATCAGCCATTTTAGTATCTTGCCCATTCGATTTTCGTCATACGATTAACCAATTGACTATGAAGATTTTAGTGTGCATTACGCACGTTCCTGACACCACGTCGAAGATCAATTTCATTGACAATAATACGAAGTTTGATACATCGGGAGTTCAATTTATTATTGGGCCGTATGACGACTATGCGTTGGCCCGGGCAATTGAGTTGAAGGAGTCATCAGGGGCAACTGTTACAGTGATAAACGTTGGATTGGTAGAGTCGGAGCCAACGCTTCGAAAAGCACTTGCTATCGGTGCAGACGATGCCATTCGCGTCAACGCAGAACCTACGGATTCCTATTTCGTGGCAGCGCAGATCGCTGAGCAGGCGAAAGGGTATGACCTTATCTTGATGGGACGTGAATCAATCGACTTCAACGGGGGTGTGGTCCATGCCATGGTAGCTGAGATTCTCGGCGTAGCAGCAGTATCACCGGTAATGAAATTGGACATTGACGGCACAAAAGTGAAGATGTCCCGGGAGATTGAAGGAGGCCAGGAACATGTGGAAGCAAGTCTTCCGCTGGTCGCTGGGTGTCAAGAGCCAATTGCGGAGTGGAAAATCCCAAACATGCGCGGGATCATGAGCGCGCGGACTAAGCCATTGAAAGTTGTTGACGCAAAAGCAACTCAAGAGTCTGCCAAGACCCTGAAGTATGAACTCCCTCCAGCCAAAGGAGGTGTGCAAATGATTAGTGCCGACAACGTTGCGGAATTGGTTGCCAAGCTTAAAGGTGAGGCCAAAGTATTGTAGACACTGAGTGCAAAACTAGAACACGACACGAACATGAAAACGCTGGTATTTATTGAGCATGCGGATGGAAAAATAAAGAGCACATCCCTGGAGGCCGTGGCCTACGCAAAGGCGATGGGCGGAGAAGTTGTGGGGATTGCGATGGGTACGATGGATACAGCTTCTCTTAGCGAAGCTGGAAAATATGGAGCGGGAAAGGTCCTGCACGCAGCTGACCCTAAACTGGATCACCCAATCATTCAAGTTTTTGCATCGGTACTTGAACAGGCGATGAAGCAGGAGTCTGCCAATAACCTCGTCCTGGCCAACTCATCCCTGGGCACGCCGGTGGCAGCCAAGGTAGCCATTCGCATAGGAGCTGGATTTGCATCCAACGTAGTTGAGCTGCCTACGACAACCTCCGGGTTCTTGGTCAAGCTAAGCATCTATACAGGAAAAGCCTTCGCCTGGGTTGAGATGAAATCGGAAAAGAAAGTCCTTGCCATTAAGAAGAATGCCGCTGAATTGAAAGTGGTGGGAACGCCCGTAGCAGTCACTACTTTTTCGCCGACTTTGGCCGACGCGGATTTTAATACAAAAGTGGTTTCTACCGAAAAAGCTAGCACGGCAGTATCGCTGCCAGAAGCTAATATCGTTGTGTCGGGTGGTCGTGGTCTTAAAGGACCTGAGCACTGGGGGATTTTGGAGGAGCTTGCCAAAACACTTGGAGCGGCCACAGGCTGCAGCAAGCCAGTTTCGGACATGGGGTGGAGGCCTCACCATGAACACGTTGGGCAAACCGGGGTAAAGGTTGCCCCTCAATTATATATTGCTATTGGAATTTCTGGAGCGATCCAGCACCTGGCTGGGGTCAATTCTTCAAAGTGCATTGTCGTGATCAATAAGGATGCCGATGCTCCTTTTTTCAAGGCGGCTGATTACGGGATCGTCGGTGATGCATTTGATATTATTCCGAAGCTGACGAGTGCGCTAAAAGCGGCTAAATAATTTCCCTATTTTGCGTCTGCAGCGAGGCAAAATTTAATAATATCGTATTCTGAAAGCGTATTGTGGCGTTGAAAAAGATTAAGCTTGAGATCCTGGGCCTTTCGTCAAGCCAGTCACAGACTGGTTCATTCGCGCTTGTATTGGGCGAAGCCGAAGGAAACCGAAGGCTCCCCATTATTATCGGCATGTTTGAGGCTCAGGCCATCGCGATTGAAATTGAAAAGATCGTGCCCAATCGCCCGATGACGCATGATCTGTTTAAATCGTTTGCCAATTCGTTTCACTTCCATGTTGAGGAAATCGTGATTTCCGACCTGAAAGAAGGTGTCTTCTTTGCCAAGATTGTGTGTACAGATGGCTTGAAAAAGTCCGAAGTGGATGCCCGCCCTTCCGATGCGATAGCTGTGGGGCTACGGTTTGATGCACCGATCTTTACCTATGAGAATATTCTCGCCGAGGCAGGGATAGTCCTGACGGACGAAGAGGAGGAGGAAGACAAAGAGGAAAAGTCGGATTCAAAGACCGAGCCCAAAGTGAAGGTGAAGAAAGAATCTTCAAAAAAGGGGGATGACTACAAGAGTTACTCCATAGAAAAGCTCAACGAGTTGTTAAAGGCTGCGCTTGATAAGGAAGATTACGAGCGGGCTGCCAAGATCCGCGATGAATTGGGAAAGAGGAACTAATTTTGAGTTCACCGGAATATCATCTGGACGGATCAATCTGGTCATTAGTTGGCTATGGGCTGACCCCGTCAAAATGCGAATATCCGGGATTCATTTAGCTATTCGATCCTTTCCCTATATTGCCGTGACATGGAATACCTAAGAGGCTTTGCTGGTCTGCTTTTTATTCTCGCAATCGCTTATCTTTTTTCTGCCAACCGTCGCGGAATTGATTGGCGCCTGGTGCTTATTGGTGTCTGCATCCAATTGGTTTTTGGTTTGCTGATCGGCAAGGTGGAGGTCGCTCAGACAGTCTTTATCTATATCAGCGAAAAATTTGTAAAGTTCCTCAGTTTCGCTCAGAAAGGAGCCGAATTTTTATACGGCGACCTGGCGAAAAACAGCGATGGGGTGACGGGTGTCAGGCATAACCTGGGATTTTTGTTTGTCTTTCAGGCGTTGCCGACAGTGATTTTTTTCTCGGCAATCACCAGCGGGCTCTACTACCTGGGTATCCTTCAAAAAGTAGTGTATGGATTTGCCTGGGTGATGGCCAAGACGATGCGACTGTCTGGTTCAGAGAGCCTGTCGGCTTCAGCGAATATTTTTATGGGGCAAACGGAAGCACCGCTTCTCATAAGGCCGTTCATTTCCAATATGACTCAATCAGAATTGCATTGTGTCATGGTCGGCGGAATGGCGACCCTGGCAGGAAGCGTTCTTGCAGCGTACGTTTCTTTTCTAGGTGGAGGAGACCCCGTAGAGCAATCCAAGTATGCCACGTACTTGCTTAGCGCCTCCATCATGAATGCGCCTGCAGCCATTGTGTTGTCGAAAATGTTTATGCCAGAAACCGAACGCGAAAAGATTGATCGGTCGCTGAAAGTCAACAAGGAACAAATCGGAAGCAGCGTGGTCGAGGCATTAGCCAACGGCGCTTCGGATGGATTGAAACTCGCCTTAAATATTGGCGGAATGCTGCTGGCCTTTATTGCAGTTATTTATGCCCTCAATTGGATATTGGTAGATTTCGTTGGCGCGCTGACGGGCTTGAATGAGTTTGTTCAGCAATCAACGAATGGAGTGTACACGGGTTTCTCTATGCAATACATACTAGGCCAGGTCTTCCGGATTTTTGCTTTTTGCATTGGTGTAAGCTGGGATGAATCTCTGCAAGTGGGTAGCCTGCTCGGACAAAAGATGGTGATCAATGAATTTGTCGCTTACCTGGACTTGGCTAGTATGAAGAATGCCGGGACATTAAGCGAAAAGTCCATTCGCATAGCTACTTATGCCCTATGTGGGTTTGCCAATTTCAGCTCCATCGCAATTCAGATCGGTGGAATAGGGGGCATGGCACCCAACCGGACCGGCGATCTGGCTCGCCTAGGCTTTCGCGCGATGGTGGCAGCATCTTTGGCAACGATGATGACGGCAACAATTGCCGGCGCTATTTTCTAAACACCGAAATTACCTTTTGGGCCGCTTGGCCGGTTTCCGTTTCTTGAACATCTTTTCTTTGTTGCTGTGTCCCATCTTCGATTCGAGGTAATTGAGCGAGAAGGTGTAGGCTGCGGTGATTGAGAACGTCTTCAAATTCGACTGTAACAGATTCTCCTGAAAGGCACTTCCGCCGAACCCGACCAAGTTGATGAAGGTCGTACTAGTAGGAGAGCCAAGGTTAGTTTGGCCCAGCGATGCCCGGAATTCAACAAATATTTTTTGATGCTGGGTAATGGGCGCATTAATGCCAACGCCAAGATCAATCCCGAAAAGCCACCGGTTCACCTCGTTGAGGTACATATTATTGTAATTTGCATCTGGCGTACCGTTCATTACGATTTCGTAATTTGTGTCACCAGCGGATGTCGTAATTTTCCCTTGGGCACCTAGCCAATAATTGATGTTTGGGCCAACGCCGATAAACACATCTGACCTGATATCCTTCCCCCAGGTAAACATAAACCTTCGCCGAAGCAGGAGGGAGACATCCAGGAAATCCATACTCATTGTATTTTCAGCTTGTCCACCATCAAAAGTAAACCGACTGGTTTTCTTTGAGTAACCCAATTCAGTTTGGAAGGCGTAGCGGTTAGTCAATTTGAATTGAGCAACTGCTCCAAGAGTCCAACCCAAAGCAGGCTGAGCGTCAAGTTGTTGACGCGCATCTGGGTCTTCAAAATGTTGTGTTGTCATGTTTAGTCCTCCGCGAAATCCCCAGAGGAACTTCTCGTAGGACTTAGCGTCGAACGGCGATTCCTTGGTGGTTTCTGGCTCCTGCGCAAGGACCAAATTGGGCAAAATGCTGGTTACTAAGCATAAAATTGCCGAATTTAGAGCTTTATATAGGCGAGATGTAAACATGCCAGATTTAGACAAAAATACTTATTTAGACTTGAGTGTAACCCTTCAGGAACCTTGACTTTGAAATATAGTAAGTACTTCATTCTCTTCTTGGTTGTCTGTTTGAGCGAGGCCGCTCGTGGGCAAGACATCATATTTACGCAGTTTTACGTAAACCCTTCCTTACTCAACCCATCATTGGTTGGAGCGGAGGGGCGTCCCGCTCTTTTTGTGTCCTATCGAAAACAGTGGTTGGGCATCGAAGGAGCTCCGACAACGATGAACTTTAATTTGCAAACTGCGCTCCCGAACAAAGTTAACCTGGGACTAAATGTAAGCAACCAGCAGATAGGGCTGGTCTCGAGTTCGGCGGCACAAATTACCGCGGGATACACCTTGCCGCTGGCGTCAGATAATTTTCTTCGCTTTGGGATGTCACTTGGTGCTGCATTTACTAAGGTCGATGCTTCGGCACTTAATTTCGGATCTTCTCCCGGCAATACATCTTCCGATCCATTGCTGACAGATATTGTTGGCAACACAACACAGTTGACCGGAAACCTCGGCATTTCCTATCATGTGAAGGGCTTTCATGCGGGCATTGCATTGCCGATGTTGTTTCAGCCTATCTACCTGACAGCCAGCGCAGTCAATGCAAACCTTAAGCCTTTCGACAATGTGTTGATTCACGCCAGCAACCGCTTCATGCTTAAGAAAGGAAAAAATGCTTTCGAGCCCTATGCAGTATATCGACTTAGTAAAGGGCTACCCGGGCAATTTGAAGTTGCGGCTTTGTTTCATTACCAGCATTTAGGATGGATTGGTGCTTCTTACAAGCAGGATTATGGAATCTCTGGGTTATTAGGTGTTAAGATGAACAAGATTATTGCAATTGGTTATTCGTACAGCCTGCCATCATCCGGTGATGGGGCTATTGGTCGAGCCTCCCACGAAATACACCTGGCTTACCTTTTCGGTCAGCACAAGAAGGAAATTGTCCAGACATACTCATTTGTAGACACTGAAATCATCCAGAAGAAGCCAGTTAAAGCTCCTCAGTTGGTGGTGAAGAAGACTGAAACTAAGCCAGTTACTCCTAAGCCGCAACCCGCCAAGGTAGACCCCAAGCCTACCCCTCCAGTTGTTGCCCCGGTTGTCGTTGACGCGCAGCACCTGGAGGAGCAGGAAAAAATCAGTCGTTTGGAGGTTCATGCAGACAATCCGATGGAAACGCACGATGAAACTCATCATCCGCATGCCGAACGGCATGAGTTCGTCAAGCAGGGAGGTCATAGTGCTGAAATGGACCTCGGGGATTACATAATTGCTGGGGTATTCCGTTCGGAAGCAAATGCCAAGAAATATGCAGAAGGGCTTAAAAAAATGGGTTTTTCCGATGTTGACTATGGTTATTTGACCGATCACCAAATGTGGTACGTTCACATTTCCGGGACTAATGATATTAATGAGGCAAGACAAAAGCGGGACGAGTTCAGAAAGTACAGGGTATTCCGGGATGCCTGGCTTTTGACAGTCCAAAAATGATATGAGACGGCTATTTCTTTTTGCGTTGTTGTTGATTTGGGGTGAGGCCGCATGGTGTCAAACGCCTGTCATTAATTCAGTGACCCCCATCGCTACCTACCCGGGAAATAAGGTGCTGATAACGGGTTCGGGATTTAGTAGCAACATGGCGCAGCTGCGAGTTTCCTTTGATCATGTAGTCGGGATCATCACCTCTTCTTCTGCATTTGCCATTGAAGTGACTCTTCCCCCACAGGCACGATTGTCAAATGTTGAGGTGCTCAATACGGTCTCCGGACTATCTGGTAAATCATCGCTCAAAATGATTCCGACATTTGGCGGAGGTGATTTTGATCCTAGTGCTATTGTTGCTCCAGTTAGTTTAGGGGCGACGAGGGAGATTTTTGATGTTTGTTCATGTGATTTTGATGGCGATGGGAAACCTGACTTGATCGGGTCTTTCGGAGGCCCCGTAACCGTAGCTTCCCCATCCTTTGATCTCCCCATCCATCGAAATACAAGTTCCTTGGGAGCGATTTCTTTTGCAGCGACTTCGCTAAGCATGGCGATACAAACTGCCAATGTTGCCTGTGGTGATTTGGATGGTGATGGTAAGCCAGATCTTGTGGCTTCCCGTGGCGGGTCCACCAGAAATGAAATCTTTGTTTTCCGTAACACCAGCACAGCAGGCAGCATTACGTTCGCGGCAATGAGTCAGCGAGTGCTTGACGCAAGCCACCTTGCATTTCGCATTGCAATCCGTGACCTAAATTTGGATGGCCGTCCTGAGCTCATCGTAACAAACCACTTTACCAGTCCTGGTAATGAGTTAGATGTACTTGTTAACCAGAGTACGCTGGGGAGTATCGCTTTTGCCCCGACTGTACTAAAATTAACTATTTCAGGAGCAAGCACATCGTATGGACTGGACGTTCAGGATATTGACGGCGATGGGAAGCCCGACATTCTTGTAAATCAATTTGCTGCTGGCAACATCTACGTACTGCGCAATACCAGTGCCGGAACCGTTTCATTTGCTCCGTCACAACAAATAACCCTACCAGAAAATTTGATTGAACTAACCACGGCAGATTTCAATGAAGATGGTCGGCTGGATATTGCGGTAAGTTCATTTAATGATCGTGCTGTTATATTATTGAATCAAAGTACACCAGGCGCGGTTTCCTTTGGTTCAGCAATCAATGTAGCTACAGGGGCTGATCCATGGGGTATAGCCGGATCAGATGTTGATGGTGATGGCGATATTGATGTTGTGGTTGGGAATCAAGGGGCAGGTGCGGTTGACTTGACTATCGTCAAGAGTAATGGAGTGAACAATGCGCTTGCCTTTACACCAATACCCGTTAGTACCGGTAAGCGGTCGAGAAATGTCCGAGTCGGTGACTATGATGGTGACGGAAAGGCTGACTTTGTATATACAACCGGAGCAGGGAATTCAATAGATATTATCCGTAACCGAAACTGTTACGTTCCCGCTATCCTGAATACCACGCCGCTGACAATTTGTACTGCGCAAACCATCAGGTTAAATGCCGCACCCGGGTTGGGTGTTACCAATTATGATTGGAAGGAATCAGGGGGCACAGTGGCATCGGGGGCTAATGCTTTTTTTGACGTCACCACTGCTGGAAATTATACGGTAACTGCAACTAGCGAGGGTGGGGGGTGCATCAAGCTGTCAAACGCGATTGTCATTAACTCAGGATTAGGGACTCTTCCTGCTGATCCTGTGATATCATCAAACTCTCCGCTGTGCAGCATCCCGGGTCAAAATCTGTTTCTGAATGGCCCAACTGTTGCGGGAGTAACCTATATATGGACAGGGCCAAACGGATTTACATCTTCTGTAGAGGATCCCTTGTTGCTGAATGTGACAACCGCTAACGCAGGCATATACTCGCTTCAACTTTCCAATGGAACTTGCTTTAGCAACGTATCCACCACGCGCGTTGATATTGCCGACCTGGCGAACTTCTCAGTAGGGACATCCTTGCCTTCAAACACACTCTGTCAGGGCAGCAACCTGACCCTTACGGTAAATTCACAATCCGGCTATACGTATCAATGGATCAAGAACAGTGTTGATATTGGCGCGCAAACAGGTACATCCTTGTTGGTCACTCAGGAGGGAGCGTATACGGTTCGCGTGACCAATACGCTGCTAAGTTGTTCGATTACTACAACTCCTGCGACCAACGTAATCGTGTTAACAACACCAGTAGCTGGATTTTCAGTTAATGCAACAGGATGTGAAAACGAGGTATTGACGTTCACGGATCAGTCGACCAAAGATTCTCGGGCTACTGCAGTGTATGTGTGGGATTTTGGAGATGCCGGTACATCTGCGGTGGCTAGTCCGACGCACGCATACACAACAGCGAGCACATTCAACCCCGCGCTCACGTTGAGCTATTCCGGCATAACCGGTTGTACCAGTAATATTTCCAAGAGTACTGTCATATCGCCTTCTCCGGTAGTAGCGATTACTCCTGCATCAGCTTCACTCTCCAGTGGTGAGTCAGTGCAGTTGACCGCTGCTGGTGCTGCGACCTATGCCTGGTCCCCGCCAGATGGACTTAGCAGTACAACCATCGACAACCCGATTGCTGCACCCATTGTCACGACAACCTACACCGTAGTGGGAACCTTGAATGGATGTACGGGTACGGCAACTGTTACTGTGGATGTAGTTCCAGTTTCTCCGTCAACAATCGATGTTCCTAATGTGTTTACACCGAATGGTGATGGCGCCAACGATCAGTGGATTGTCAGAACAACAGAAGGAGCATGCGTCGTCTCTGTGTTTGATCCTGCTGGCCGCAAGGTATTCGAAGAGCAGGGTTCGCCCGTCATTTGGGATGGTAATTACAGCGGTTCATTTGCGCCACAGGGGACATACTTCTATGTGATTAGTTGTCCTAGCGGAGGAAGTATTTCAGGACATTTTTTGTTAGCGCGATAGTTCATGAATTTCTTTGTTTCATTCAGGTCAGTTGATATGTTCTTCCGAATCGGCCGTGGTATCATATTTTCCGGATCGTTACTTTTTTTTACCGGGTGGTTGAATGTTGCGGAGGCACAGACGGTTGAAATTTGTAACGATGGAATTGACAACGATGGCAACGGGTTGATCGATTGCGCAGATCCGTTCTGTAACTTTGCGGCCAATGTTGAAAAGGGCTGCCGCTGCTTCGACACGATTGATAATGACGGCGATGGCAAGGTGGATGCCGCTGATACAGATTGTGCAACGTACTATGGCCTCTCGTTCGTAGGCGCTGGATCAAGCTGCAGCATCACACCGCCAGGAGGCAATCCTTTTTCAACCATTGCAGCTCCCCAAACATCCGCTCAAAATACTGCCGATTCGCCTTCCAAGATTTCCGTG
>JANNAZ010000190.1:0-2841 GCA_031384895.1 Cyclobacteriaceae bacterium
TGGCCGCCTGCGCGGCCATCCGTGACGGGCTCTCCGCGGAGGATGCGTTCGCCGCGGCGAATGACTTGCCTCGTTCCAACATCGTTACGCCGGTCTCCGGGTCAAGCACATCGCGACCTACTTCGCTTACCATGGTCTCCAGCGTATGGGATCCTTCCGCGCCAAGGAATCCTCTTCCATTGCCATCTGAATTGATGTAGGCAACAGCCTTTTGCTGTAATTCGGCAGCGTGGTGCTCCACCCATTCTGTCGAACCCATGAGTCCAGGTTCCTCCGCATCCCAGGCGCAATACACAATGGTGCGTTTAGGTTTCCATCCTGATTTCACCAGTTCGCCGATAGCGCGGGCTTCCTCCAGTTCGGCGACCATGCCACTTAATGGATCTGATGCTCCATTGTTCCACCCGTCGTGGTGATTACCGCGAATGATCCACTCATCCGGAAGCTCACTTCCTTTCATTTTGGCAATCACATTGAGGGCATCAACCGTGTTCCAGTTGGATTGAACATTCATATGAACTTTTGCTGGGCCGGGTCCGATGTGATAGGTGATGGGCAGGCCGCCTCTCCACGATGCGGGTGCGACGGGGCCTTCCAGTGCTACCAGCAACGGTTGGGCATCGCCATAAGAGATCGGAAGCACGGGTATCTTGATAAGATTGACAGCCTCAGACCGATTCAATCGTTTTGCACCCGGTGTTGATCCAATGCCTGGGGTTAATGGGTCGCCGGGGTGAATAGGCATATCCATCACGGATCCGCGTTGCGCTCCATCCTTTGGACGATAGGCGCCTTTCGGGTAGACGTCTCCTTGAAAATACCCATCACCTTCAGGGTCTGAGTAGATCAGGCAGCCAATCGCGCCGTGTTCTTGCGCCAACTTGGGTTTGATGCCCCGCCAGGAGCCGCCGTATTTCGCGATGACAATCTTTCCTTTAACGTCGATGCCCAGGCGTTCTAACTGTTCATAGTCAGCAGGAATACCGTAGTTAACGAAGACCAATTCACCGGTTACATCTCCATCAGCCGACCAGGCATTGTAAACTGGCAATTGATCCTTGCCAATGGCTGCGGTACCGTCTTCCTTAATAGGAGGCTCCGCCAGTTTGGCCACAAATTTTGTTGGCCCGGTCATTTCCAGCACCCGTACTTTTGGGGTGGGAAAAAGGATCTGATAGGATTCAATCTGCGCATCATAGCCCCAGCTGCGTAACAGGTCGCGCATGTACTCCGCATTTTCTTTTCCATAGGCTGACCCCACGTGATGGGGACGCAGGGTGAGTTTCTTGAGCCATTGATCGAGGTTTTCAACGCGAAGCTGGGCGTCAAACTTTTCTTCGAGTTTGAATTGTGCTTCTGCGCCGTCTTTACTGAATCCGGTAATTGACTTTTGACCGAAGCAGGCAATTGAAGCAAGCGCGCAAAGTAGGGTAATGATTAGTTTCATCTTGGGTTGAATTGAACGACCAAGATACCCTATGAAGCGGAATCAACTGATCCGCTGGTGGAAAAATTACCGACTACTTCCTTCCCAGGAAGTCCTTTCCTTCCCAATTCAGGTAGAGGGTGTTGTAGGTGCCGTGTACATCCTTGAAAAGTACAATTCGACCACGCGTTCCGGCCGTAAATGCACTTTCGGCTTGCGCGATCAGGGGAATCTTGCGGGGTCCCTTGCCCTCAAACATCAATTGCCCTTGTTCCAGAGTGATGGTAATCTTTTCGGTCTGAGAAAGTCTGTACTCACCAGTCATTTTGGAGAGGTCGACTGTCTCTTTGGGCATAGAAAGGGGAGCGGACTTTCGAAGTGTATTAATTTCACGATTGATTCCCTCAACCATGGCCTCGACAACGATGCGGCCTTTTTCAAGCGTAGCCAGCGTAGCATCGCCGTAGATTCCTGTTGGGGAATACCGCGGGTTCTTTGGGTCTAACGATAGCGGTCCAGGTCCATCCACAGCAGGAATATCCCGCGCGGCTTTTTGCATCTCGACGGTTTGGGGCGCCATGTAGAGCATCATGGATGTTTCGATTTCATCCGCGTGCGTTCCGGTAGGCTGCTGCTTAATGCGCGTCTCCGCATCGCCTGCTACATGAAGGATGTCCGTGAAAGTCATCTGCAGTCCTTGCCGGGCAAGGATTTCCTGCGCGATGCGCAAGGGTACCAGTGTAGAAACACCCGTATTTAGAATGTAGAACTTTCTGGGGCCATGAGCAGAGATAACCCGGCAGATATCTACAAGCAGGGAATAGGCAGTCTCCAATTGGAGCGACGTCGATCCGGCATATTCCAGAAAAGCAGGATAGTAGTGGTAGTTGATGGTAGGATAAATGACGACGGACTGAGTCTTTGCGATGCGTCCTTTCAGATATTCCGCAATCAGAAAATCATTTCTGAGTTGAAGATGAGGCCCGTGTTCTTTGGACTCAGCGCCAAGCGGGATCACCACAATGGTTGTATCGGTAAGAAGCGCGCGTGCTTCGGTCCAGGGTTTGTATTCAAGCTGGGTGGCCTTGTCGGTTAACGACTGGCCGGCTGACACTCCGGCTACCAACACAAGGCACAGCACCAGTGCATGTGTCGCCTGTCTTTTCATTTTTTCCTTTGAATAGCTTTTTCAACAGCCTTAACAATGTTCTCCGGAGATAGCCCGTATTTCTTTAGGAGATCTAACGGCTTGCCGCTTTCTCCAAAGGAATCTTTCACCGCAACCATTTCAATGGGAGCGGGATGAAACTGTCCGAGGACTTGGGCTACGGCGTCACCGAGACCGCCGTTGATTTGATGCTCTTCGCAGGTCACAGCGCAACCTGTTTTTTCAATTGAACGGAGTATGGACTCCA
>JANNAZ010000233.1:0-2714 GCA_031384895.1 Cyclobacteriaceae bacterium
GCCCGGGAAATAATGGGGGGTTCCGTCGAATTGGAGTTTTCTGGGACAACGGTCTTAGACTTGCGCAAGGCCCTCCTTGCCGCACATCCGGAATTGGTCGGTCTCTCTTCGCTCCTGGTCGCCGTTAATCAAAATTATGCAGCAGATCAGGTCCACCTAACAGCCGATGATGAGGTGGTCATCATCCCCCCGGTCAGCGGTGGATAGCAGAGTTTACCCCATAAAATCGCAGATCTGATGGAACAAAATGGGATAAAATTGATGCGGGTTGTCATTGCTTCTGTTCGCGTGAATACCTACTTTCATTCACCATAATTCGATACCCAAATCTAACGGATATGATAAAAATTACCGACAAAACGATTGACATTCAAAAAGTCATCGAAACGGCTTCCAGCCTGGGTGCGGGGGCCGTTAATGTTTTTATTGGGACTGTACGAAACACGGCACACAACAAGAATGTCGTTTGGCTGGAATACGAAGCCTATGAAGGCATGGCCGTTGCCGAAACACGCAAGATCATAGACGAAGCTGCACACCGCTGGTCACTCATGGGCTGGGCGGTAAGCCACCGGATTGGAACCCTGAAGCCAGGGGAAGTTGCTGTAGTCGTTGCCGTAGCAACCAAGCATCGGAAGGAATCATTCGAGGCTTGTCAATACGTCATTGACAAGCTGAAAGAAAATGTCCCCATTTTCAAGAAAGAAGTATTCGAAGACGGCGAAGAATGGGTAGGTGCCCGACCGCAAGCCGCGACGCGCTCTAATTAGGCAGGGGCGTCAACCGGTGCTATAGCCGCACGATAATCAGGTAGCCTACGGTAACAAATGCGATGGACACTGCCAATGACGCGATCAGGACGAGGGTCAAATCACGATATATCGGATTCAGTGCAGGCGCTTGAAACTTGATTGCTTTCATATCTCAGCGTAATAAGACAAAGTACGCTAAGTAGGTATGCGGGTTTCTCTTAATCCTCCTTCCTGCAAGGAGCTTGTAGGTTCAAGGTGATTATTGCACAACGAGCAGTGTCTTAATCTTTAATTCCCCATCAAAGCCAAGTATCATAATCGCCTCATGCTGTGAGACTTTGGCTTTGGCAAAGAATCATTCTGGGTGACACAAACCAGATGTAAGGTCCTTACCGATTTGAAACGAAATCACCGAATTCATCCAACCGCTTACGGCTTAGCCAAAAACTGATTCCAATCACCGTTGATTGCATAACCCTTTCGGATGCATCGCTATTTTTGCTATTTCCTTAGAAAATCCGCTTTCCCTCCGGTCTTGCTTACCAACTGAATGGCCTCAATGCGAATGTCGTGCGACATGGCTTTGCACATATCATAAATCGTGAGGGCGGCGATGGCAACAGCAGTTAGCGCCTCCATCTCCACCCCTGTTTTAGCCATCAGTCTAGCCGTGGATTCGATCACGGCATGATCTCCCTCCAAGTGAATGGTCACGGAACAGTCATCCAAACCTATGGGATGGCATAGTGGAATCAGCTCTGCCGTTTTCTTCGCACCCATGATTCCCGCCAGGATGGCCGTCTGAAAAACTGGGCCCTTTCGGGTATGCAATTCTTCCTTCTTCAACTCCGCCACGATGCCGGGTCCCAGCCATACCTTTGCCTGGGCGCTGGCCGATCGCATGGTTATCTTTTTGGTGCTCACATTTACCATTGTAGGGTTTCCTGCCCGGTTGACGTGGCTTAGCTTCCTCTTCATTTCTTTTTATCTTGAATCAAAAATAACCATTTCATGGTCAGTGTCTCAGAAGCCACACGCCTAATTGAGGAGCAGGTCTACCGGCCGGCGCTGGAACGTATCAAGATAGAAGAGTCAGAAGGGCGAGTCCTGGCTGAAACAATCAAGGCAGACCGCGATTTTCCACCTTTCGACCGGGTAGCGATGGACGGAATCGCCATCTCCTACAAGGCTATTGAAGAAGGATGGGAGGGCTTCCGCGTAGAGGGCCTCCAACCCGCAGGCCAGCCACGCCTCACCCTTAAGAACGACAAGAATTGCATCGAGGTGATGACCGGTGCCATGCTCCCGATCGGGTGCGACACCGTCATCCGGTATGAAGACATCAGCCTTGTAAATGAAATTGCCAAACTAAAGACCAAAACTGTCGAATTGGGCCAATGCATTCATCACCGAGCTGTGGATGCAGGCCGTGGTGATGTCATCCTGGCTCCCGGGGTTAGGATTTCATCAGGCGAAGTAGCACTGCTTGCCGCTGTCGGCAGGTTGGAGGTGGATGTCTACAGGTATCCAAAGACCGCCATTATTTCAACAGGCAATGAACTGGTGGACATTCATGAGCGGCCGCTTCCCCACCAGATCCGGCGTTCCAACAGTTATGCGCTGCGGGCTGCATTGCACACACTGGGCTGTACCGCCGATCTGTTTCATCTGATGGACGACCGGAATGGTATGGAACGGGAACTGGGCAAGCTCTTCCTCACCTACGAATTGGTCATCCTGAGTGGCGGAGTGTCAAAGGGCAAATTTGATTTCGTTCCAGCTGTTCTTGAAGCCCTGGGGGTTACCACCATCTTTCATCAGGTAAGTCAAAAGCCAGGGAAGCCCATCTTTTTTGGAACAACCAAAAAGCAAGTTGTCTTTGGCCTGCCCGGCAATCCTGTTTCTACGTTCCTTTGCTTCTATCGCTACATCCGGCCATGGCTGCTCCAGACCATCGGCGCA
>JANNAZ010000255.1:0-1781 GCA_031384895.1 Cyclobacteriaceae bacterium
TGTCCCAGACGATTTTTGAGGTTATCTTACTTCCGTAGGATTAACTCCTATAAAGCAAGTCATATAGCCCTGCAAGAACTTAGGTTGAGCAAAAAAAACGATGGCCATACCCACCAACCCCAATTACGACGGCACCGACGGTGGCCGCATTGACCTCACCACTGCCCGGCAATGGGCGAAGAATTTCCGTGATGCCCACCCGAATCCCGCTGAAGTCAGGTCGCACTATTACGGCCGCGATACCCTCGACAGTATTCTGGCACAAAAAGGCTGCACGGGAATACGGGTGTACTATGCCATCAATGGCAACAAGGAAAAAGAATTGCTTGTGGTGGGGGTAGATAATCAAGGTAACAATATGCTGCCTGCTTCGGATGTAGTGTTGCCAGGTGATATTTCGATAATGGATAATTCATATCCCTGCCCTCCCTTTTGCCCGCCCGGCGGAGACTTATAATCTTCACTTTCACATAGATTGATGGAATGTTCATGAGTAGGTGAAGATATGGAGAACCTCATGATTTTTGGACATATGTCATCCTTTTCGGCACTATTGCCACTGGGATTGTCTCTGCGTGCTCGAAATCCTGGTGTCGTTATTAAACTTGTCACATTGCTTGCCATATTAGGCTTCTTGTTTGATATGATTTCCCTCTACTATGCCATGAAGGGAATCAACACCTATCCGATTAACAATCTCTTCTCTCTTGTACAATCACTTGTGCTTCTGTTCATATATCGCGAGGCTTTTTCCTGGCCAAGGCGGTCTGTGTATTGGGCTGCAGGTATCTATTTCTTATTCTTTATTATTAATTACCTGCTTATTCAAACTCCTTACAAACTCAATTCCTATTCCTATACAATATCAGGGTTAATGCTTCTCGTGCTTTCTCTTTTGTATTTCAGGTTCCTTCTTAAGAACCTGCCTGAGACTCTTGTACACCGCAGCCCAATGGTTTGGATCAACATCGCGGTACTCATCTATTTCGGTGGCAACCTGTTTCTCTTCATGCTCTTCAATTATTTCGTATCCGGAATCTGGATTTTGCATAATATGCTTAACATTACCAAGAACATCCTCTTCTTCGTCGCCATATGGCAGAGCCAGCGCAAGATCACCTCTACTTCCTCCTGACCCTGGGCACGGCGGGCATGCTCATGCTCGCTCTGTTCATCATTCTCTTCTTCTTTATCTACCAGAAAAGGATCCTCCTGCTCCAACAGCAAAAACAGAAAATGGAATTTGATTTCCAGGAACAGATGAGCCAATCCCAACTGGAAGCCCAGGAAAAGGACCGCAGCCGCATCGCCGCCGACTTGCATGATTCCGTTGGCTCCCTGCTCTGGGGCGCTAAGTTGAACGCGACATTCATTGAACGGTCTATACCCCTCACGCCGGAAGCGAGGGAATCACACGACGAACTTATGTCCATCCTCGATCAGGCCATCGGTACCATCCGCCGAATTGCCTGGCAACTCACCCCGGAGGCTTTTCAACATGCAGGCCTGTCTATATCACTAGAAAGGCTCTGCAACACCATTGATGGAAAAGGGATACGCGTAAGTTACACGGGCTGCGATCAGGACGTATGGAACGATAGCCGCGCGCTTCAGTTGTTCAGGATCGTTCAGGAACTGCTAAGCAATAGCATCAAACACGCTGCCGCGACAACGATCTCGGTTGCCCTCTCCTGCCACGAGGATAAACTGACCGTCACCGTAGCAGATGATGGCATTGGCTATAGCCCGCATCCCTCATCTGACGGGGTTGGCTGGTGGAG
>JANNAZ010000283.1:0-3318 GCA_031384895.1 Cyclobacteriaceae bacterium
AGCAAACCATTATAGACTATTAATAGGCATAGTCCGCAAATAGTAATCAACCCTCGGATCAAGAATATACTCAGCTCAAATGTAATTGAGCGATCAATACACGATAGGGTGTAATTTGTGTTTGATCAGTTTGTCAAATCGTGTAGATTCGCCTGCAAACCAATCATCTGTTATGAGGGCAACAAAAATTTCTGCGTTTCTGTCTATCCTTTCGTTTGCTATGCTGCCAGGCACTGGCGCCTACGCGCAGTCCCAGCCCGCGCCAAGCGAAATGTATTCTTTCATTGTCGCTTTCGAAGCCGATTATGGAAGCTTGGAACGGTATTATCATATCTCCGGGTCGCCTGAACGCAGGGAAAGGATGACTACTTTCTTCAAAGACAACCTGAAGAAGCTCGATCAGCTTCCTTTTGAATCCTTCTCTACGGGCGGTAAGGTCGATTTTCTCCTTACTCGCCGTGATATCGAAGACGAACTTTTCCTTCTCGCACAGGAAGGGAAAGAGGCAGCTCAAGTAGCTCGTTTGGTCTCCCAAGTGGAGGCGATCTATCCCATTGAAAAGCAACGTCGTCGTGGCCTTCACCTGAAGAGCGATGAAGTTGCCAGGCAACTGAACGACATGAAGAAAAATGTCCAGGGCGCTATTAAGAAGCTTCCCCAAGAACCAAGCCTCGCTCCTCTTTTGGCAGAACGGGCGACTCAGATCGTTGCTGGGCAGCAAGCAGCACTCAAGAGTGTTTTTGATTTCTATAACGGCTACGACCCCATGTTCACCTGGTGGGTTACAAAACCTTATCAACAGCTAGACAGCGCATTGGGCAAATATGCAGCGCTACTCAAAAAGAAGATTGATCCTGCAACGCAACCCAAGGACGATGGCAGCGGAATTATTGGAAGCCCCATTGGGCGGGATGAATTAATCCGATTACTGCAATACGAAATGATCGCCTACACACCGGAAGAACTTATCGATATCGCCAACAAGGAATTTGCGTGGTGCGATGTCGAGTTGCTTAAAGCCTCGCGCGAAATGGGCTTCGGTGACAACTGGAAGCAGGCACAGGAAAAAGTGAAGCAGTCTTTTGTCCCGGAAGGATATCAGCCGGAGGCGATGCTGAAACTATATGAAGAGTCTGTTGACTTTCTGAAGAAGAACGACCTAATCACGATACCTCCGGTTGCGGAAGAGACCTGGCGCATGCGGATGATTCCGCCCCGTCAACAACTGGTCAGTCCATTCTTTCTAGGTGGCGAAGTGCTACAGATCTCCTATCCTACTGATGCAATGAACCATGAAGACAAGCTTATGAGCATGCGGGGCAACAACCCGCATTTCTCCCGGGCTACAGTTCATCACGAGTTGATCGCAGGGCACCACTTGCAAGGCTTCATGAACAACCGCAACAAACCGTATCGCCACTACCGCACGCCGTTCTGGAGCGAAGGCATGGCTCAATATTGGGAATTTGTTCTCTGGGACATGAACTTCCCCAGGGGGCCGGAAGACAAGATCGGGATGTTGTTCTGGCGAATGCACCGATGTGCACGGATCATCTTCTCGCTGAACTATCAGATGGGAAAATGGACGCCGCAGCAGTGCATAGACTTTCTTGTTGACCGTGTCGGGCACGAGCGGGCCAACGCCGAGGGAGAAGTCAGGCGTTCCTTTACCTCGAACTATGGACCGCTGTATCAATTGGCCTACATGACCGGAGCAATTCAGTTTTATGCATTGAAGAAAGAACTAGTCGATTCCGGAAAGATGAGTTACAAGCAATTCCATGATGCCTTCATGGCAGAAAATGCGATGCCGGTGGAGATGGTCCGGGCGATTCTAACCAATCAACAGCTAAGCAGGGATTTCAAAAGTTCGTGGAAGTTCTATAGAAAATAATGTGACTAAAACTCTCCCATATTAATTAAACCATGAAAATCCTTTCATTTCTCCTTATCAGTTGCTTCTACGGCGCGACCGGTCAACCCTCCCTCACGGGGGCCTGGGAGCACCGGGGTTTTTTCTTCAATACCCGGATTTACTCTGGAAACTACTTTGTGGAGAGTGAGTATGATCTTGGTGGAAAACTATTTATCGGCACGTACGGTGGTTCCTATATCCTCAAGGGAGACTCCATCGCAGAGACCATCGAGTTTGATTCCCGTCGGCCGGAGCGTGTTGGCACACAACAAAAGAAAAGAATCAAGTTCACCAAAGATGGAATGGGGTACCAATCAATTCTCGTCTATACCCGTGTAGACGATGGTTCGGCCAGTCAACTGGCTGGAGCCTGGCTTATTACAGGTCGTATCAACGAGAAAGGTGAAATCCGCCGCTCCACCCCCGGAGCGCGTCGCACGCTGAAGATTCTTTCCGGCACGCACTTCCAGTGGATTGCCTACAATGTAGAGACAAGGGAATTTCTCGGAACGGGTGGCGGGACCTACACAACTATCGAGGGCAAGTACACCGAGACCATTGCTTTCTTCTCACGCGATAATACCCGGGTTGGCGCAAGTCTCGCGTTCGACTATTCCATCGTAGAAGGTGACTGGCACCATAAGGGCCTTAGCAGCAAAGGCGAACCGATCCACGAGATCTGGACAACGCGAGAAAAGCTAGGGATTTAAGGTTGAACAAAGCATGATATTTTGTGAAATGGCTCTATTATTGTCGCTTCAAAAAAAACAACATATCATGAAAACCATCCGAATTGCTCTTGCTATACTTTTCATCAGCTTCCTATCCGCTACCGTGACCAGCGCCCAGGAGTTGGGTATCCGTTTCGGTGACGCACTTGGTAACAAGAGCGGAGTTTCAATTGACGGAGTATTTGCCCTTGGAAAATTCAGCCGCATTCACGCCGATGTATCCTTTGGTACCGGTGTAGGTATTGAAGCACTGTGGGATTTTATCTATCGCCCCATTCCCAATTCACCGATCAACTGGTATGTTGGTGCCGGACCTTCTCTCTATCTGTCCAACCCATTCGCCCTGGGCGCCGCCGGTGAGATTGGCCTCGAGTATCGCTTCAAGGATATTCCATTGGCGATCGGGGCTGACTACCGACCGACTTTTGTCATCATCGAGACTACGGCGTTCGTGAATAGTTTTGGATTCAACGTCCGCTACGTATTCGGGGAATAATTTGATTCCCTGTAAGAATGGCCTCGGCGGGAATGCCGGGGCTTTTTTTATGGGTTACAGGTTGCAAGATGCAGGTAACAAGTTGCAAGATGCAAGTTGCAGGATGCAGGTTGCAGCGCGAAACACTAAAGCTTGTTGGCTAGTGCCAGGGCGCTGTGCAACAAGACGGTGGCGCC
>JANNAZ010000141.1:0-5368 GCA_031384895.1 Cyclobacteriaceae bacterium
ATCGGGCATGAGATCGGCCATGGATTTGATGATCAGGGGAGCACCTTCAATGGCGACGGTGTGCTGAAAAACTGGTGGACGGACCAGGACAAGGAAGAGTTCAAGAAACGCACCCGTACGTTGGTAAGTCAATACAATGAATTCAAAGTGTTCCCTGACTTGAATGTTAACGGGGAGTTTACGTTGGGTGAAAACATTGGTGACCTCGGTGGGCTGAGCATCGCGCTCAAGGCGTATAAGATGAGTTTGGGTGGCAAGGATGAGCCCGTGATGGATGGGTTCACCGGTACGCAGCGCGTATTCCTGGGATGGGCGCAAGGCTGGATGCAGAAGGCCCGGGAGCAATCACTCCGTATGCAAGTCAATACCGATCCACATTCACCTTCATTATTCCGTGTGAATGGTGTTGTCCGAAATATTCCTGCCTTCTATGATGCGTTTGGCATCAAGCCCGGTGACTCACTTTACCTCGCACCTGAAAAGCGGGTGAAGATTTGGTAATTGCCAGACATTTCAGTTATAGTTGCATTCAAAACCAGTTAATCTATGAAACAGGTATTACTCATTTTTTCAGTTTCCGTGTTCACACTAGCCGCATTCGGTCAAGCCAAGTTTGAGCCGGGATACTATATATCGAATGACGGGGTAAGGACAACCGGTGAGATCAAGAACCTCGACTGGAAGAATAACCCTACCTCCATAGAGTTTCGTTCCGGAGAAGGCGCAGAGCCAAAGCAAGAGCAGATTGGGAATGTGGCCGAATTCGGCTTCACCGGTGGAGCTACATTCAAGCGATTTGCTGTGGATATGGATCGGTCATCGGAGTTGATCGAACGGCTAGACAGAGACCGCAATCCTGTTTTTGCGAGAGAAACATTGCTCCTGCGAGTACTGAATGACGGCAAAGCCACACTTTACCAATATGAAGAAGGCAACCTGTTGAGGTTCTTTTACAGCGTCGACCGGGGGCCTGTTCAGCAACTTGTATATAAGCGATACCTGAATAGCACCGGAGGCAAGGTAGTTGAAAACGAAATGTATAAGCAGCAAATCCTGAATGACCTTCCTTGTGCTTCCTTGAAGAAGACGGAAATTGAACAGGTCAGTTATACGCGAAAGGATCTCATGAAAATGTTTGGCCGATATAATGAATGTCAAGGATCCACGGTTGTTACAAATGAAGCAAATGAAAAGAAGAGCGTTATTCATTTGACCCTGCGGCCGGGCCTTACTTACAATTTCTTGCAGATTAGCAGCAATGGCGGTCCGGTTACGGAATTTGAACGCAAAGTATCCTTTCGAATTGGCTTTGAAATGGAGGCCGTGCTTCCTTTCAACAACGGGTTATGGGCCATACTATTCGAGCCGGTCTATCAGACCTACTCTTCAAAGGCAGCAAGTGGAACGGTCACGGTCGATTACAAATCGTTGGACCTTACGACAGCGGTCCGTCGCTATTTCTTTGTAAGCGATAAAGGGAAAGCGTATGCGAATCTTGGTGTCGCTTATGGCTTGCCGATCGATGGGGGGTCGGCTCTCCTGATTGGCTCTTCGGCTTTTGAAGTTTCGGCTGGTGTTAACCTAACCGCCGGTGTTGGCTATCAGATCAAGAAATTTTCAGCAGAGTTAAACTATGCATTTCCACGCGGCATTTTGGGGAACTATCTCACTTACAGTTCTAGATATTCTGGCCCAAGCCTGATTCTAGGCTATCGGATAAAATGATGGGCGCTACTTGCCCTTCAGATAGTCCCAGTTAATCAGCGCATTCCATACCAGCGGAGCATCGTGATGATTTAGGTAGCGATGTAGTGGATCAAACGTAAAGGCGATCACGCGTCCTGAACCTGAAGGCACGTTGAAAATACTGCCCTGGCCGATGATCGTCTGCTCGTTGCGCACCATCCCGGAGAGCACGTAGGGAATATCCTTCGGCTTGTCTTCCTTCTTGTCTTTCTTCGCTTCCTTTCGGTCAGGCATTCCCATGATCGGTCCTTTGTATTCTTCCTCGTCTTTCAGCGGCTTGTTGCCATACTGCAGAAGAATCATCCCGCGGTTGACTTTGTCCACCTCGAACAAGGGACCGTTGCCCCGGAAAATGGGAAATGTTTCCGGGAAGCCGTACAACACCGGATGCCCGGGTTTACGTGCCTTTACTTGCACGATCGATCCCGGATGAAATAGTCCTCCCGCATTATAGGATTCCAGCTCACGCGCAATCCCCGTCTCAGCCAAAACTTCTGTGGAATTGTCGAGAGACACCAACACACCTCCCGCATCAACAAATTGTTTGAGTTGTTCCATGCCTGGAAATCCTGGACCCCCCGTCATGTCAGGGGTTGAGTCTGGATAACCGTGCGACGGATACTCCGGTGTCTTGGTATATGGCATCGGCCCGAATTTTTTCTCGATCTCATGAATGAACATGCTGGTGTTTCCTCCCGTTCGGGGAATGAGAATGACATCAAATCGTTTGCGCAACTCACCGGCCCGCAGATCATCCTTGTCGATGGACGTATAGGGGATACCGCGTTGCTCAAAGGTATACCGCGACCACCCCTCATCCTGCGTGCTGTACCAGGTGTGATAAATGGCAACCCGAGGGAGGGTAACGTTGTGCTGCCTTGCCGTAGCGGGTACAGATTTTATACCCACGAGGTCCAGACTGAATTGGGTGCTGATGGTAGTAGCCTGATCTTTTGTAATTCCCTTGAACAAGACCGATCCGGCAGACAGCGTATCTTTTTGTCCGGCAATTGCAGTTGTGCTGTCAAGAACGGAAAGTGACGCGTTCTTGTTCTGGGCCTTGATCCAGTACATGGCCGAGAGCACCGTGTTCTGGGCTTTGTAATTAAGCGCGTAGGTACCTTCTCCCTCTACCTTTCCCGAATATTTCGTGTCTGCTGTCAGCATCTTCAGGTCTGCGCGGTTGTAGGCCACACTGTCTTCTGCCTTTACATCAACGCCGTACATGAGTCCCAATGTCCAGGCAATGTCATCATAGGGCGGGAACTTGGCTTCCTTGGGATAATTTTGTTTGGTAAGCAATGAGACGGCAAGATTCCGGTAGGGCTGGTCGAGCAGAACAACATAGTCTCCCTCCTTCTTTCCGGTTTCAGCACGATGGACTTCTATTCCTTGCGCCCGCAACTGGTTGACCAAATAGGCGGCCATGGCTGGATCGCGCTGGCTTTTTGGAAGGACAAACGCTTTTGGTTTCTCCTCTTTGCCTTTGCGGATGTTATTCACACCCTTCTGATAGAAATTGGTGAGCAGAAGTTTGCTGTTGGTTGCCGTATAGGAAAGCGAACCGAGCGTTGCCGCTTCCATATAGTTGATGTTATTCCGCGACGACCATTTTACCCAGGGTGTTGCCGGATCGGGCCGGTACCACTCTTTGCTGGTGACAAGGTCTCCGGCATATTTTTGTTCGGAAAGATTCCGCAAATAGGTATTGGCGCCGGCGTTTCCAAAGGTCTCATAGAATCGACCGATGGAGTTGTGATTGTTAGCCACCCAGATCCCGTAGCCCGGCCACCATCCGTCGTAGAATGCCCACGTAAAAGCGCCAGGCAATCCCTGTGCGGCCAGTGTTGTTACGTCGTGATTGGCCATCACTTGCCATTCGCCGACGGTGATCGGATCGATGGTCTCGTTGTACGGACCGGTTCCGGTAGACATATAAATGAGTGGAACGGATTCATGCAGGTCGAGCATCACGGTAGGGTGCCATTCATAGTAGCTCTTGAAAATTGCCTTGGTGATTTGCTGGGAGATCTGGATGCCGTCACGGTTGTTGTCGTGGTAAACATACTTTCCCCAGTAGGGGGCCGACCGACGAAATCCGTCTTCAAAATCTGTCCGCGCCTTGGTATATCGATAGTACCAGTCAACTTGTTTGTCGCGTCCATCGGGTTCGGAAACCGGATTGATCAGGATAATGATGTTGTCCCGAATGGTCTTGATATCATCCGCCTGACTGGTGATCAGCCGATAGGCTAACTCCATGAGCATTTCTGGCGAGCCCATTTCCGGACTATGTAGTCCGCCGTTCAGGTAGAAGACCGGCTTGCTGTCAGCAATGATCCTGGCCACATCCTGGCTTCCGACCTTCCTCGGGTCAGCCAGCATTTCTAATTGCTTCTTGTAATGATCGAGGCGTTTCATCGCATCATCGTTTCCGATGATCACGAGTTGAATGGGTCGGCCTTCTTCCGTGGTTCCGACTTGTTGCATGTCGAGGTAGGGGGAGGCGTCGGCGAGTTTCTTGTAGTAGCCATAGATTTCCGAGGTATGATGCATGACACCGGGCGCGCCAATAATATCACCAAAGTGTTTGCGGGGTGAAGGTACGGTCGGGTCATCCGTCAGATTTAATACAGACGCGGGAAGAAACCGGGTATCGGTCGTGTATTCTCTGATCTTCTGGTTGGAAATTTCGTCGATAGACTGGGCACACAGACTTGCGGGAACGAGCAAGAGAATGAGTAGTCGTGCGAAGCGGTTGGAAACTGGTAGAGCAGATGACATATCTATTGGGGAAAGATTAACTATTGAAAATGATTCCGGAAGCTACAAATTTCCCTGTAACGACCATGCCGTGTTTTTCCAGACGTCGCAGTTTAGTTTGGCCGGTTCAATTGCACTGAAAATGCACTTTCGTACACCTTTCTACCATGTGGAACCTCACAATGAATGGGGACTGTGTAAATTGACGTTTGCATGATACGTATTCCCACGTTTGTAAAGCTGGCACTTTCATTTCCATTGGCTGAGGAAAGTCCGCATTTTCACCTTCGGTCATTCCGGGTAGGGAAGCGAATCTTTGCCACACTTTGGGAGAAAGAAAACAAGGCCATGCTGAAACTGACACCTATTGATCAGTCTGTTTTCTGTGCGTATGACCCAACTGTTTTTTACCCGGTAGCAGGTGGCTGGGGAAAGAAGGGGGCCACGCTCGTAAACCTGGCCAAGGTCAGGAAAGACATGCTCATGGATGCCTTGAAATTGGCACATGATGGCCTGAATACAAAGAAAAAGAAGCCGGCAGTTAATAGAAGGAATAGCAAAGCCCGCTAGGCGGAAATCCATTGTAACGTTTTATCTTCGTCCGTTCAGCATTCAATAAAAGAGCATGCGCTTTCTTTTCGTTATTTGTTTCATTTTCCTTTCTGTTGGCCTGCAAGCTCAGCAGCGGGGCAAGGCCAGAGACTTTGGCGTGCGCATTGGCGTCTTGCCAACCGGAAAAACAAATTCAATCGCCGATGTAAAAGGAGTAACCGTTGGCCACACAACACTTTCATCCGGAAAAGGAGTTCGTACCGGAGTGACAGCCATTATTCCCCATGGTGGCAATCTTTTCCAAGAA
>JANNAZ010000325.1:0-7663 GCA_031384895.1 Cyclobacteriaceae bacterium
GATGTTCTTCCCTGCATCAAACTCCTTGAGAATGGTGAAAATTTGGGACTCCGTAAATCGTGTTCTTTTCATAGTAAACAGTTTAAAGTTAAAGACCTTTCGTCTAATCCTAAACTGTCCTATTTTCGGGGGAGCTTACACCTGTAAGTTGGGTGTCCAGCAATCCTATTGGATTGGCAATAGATCCAGTCACAGGGGTGGCAACTGTAGTCAATAACTTTAGCGGGCCTGTTACTATTAGCGCCACTATGAATAGTCAATGTGCACCCATAACGTTGAGCCCTATTTCGATCTGGGTTGGTGTCCCCGACAGGCATAACAGTTCTAATGCTTACGCGGTCGGCAATCCGGGAAATCCGGTAACTCTCAATGTCTCGACTATGTATCAGTTTGCCATGGGCAGTGTACAGGGTGCGAGTACATACACGTGGCAAATCCCAAGGACTGGTGGTTGGTCATTTTGGATTTACGGCGCGGTAGGAAACCCAAATTACATTCAAACTGGCAATGTAGAAGGGTCTTACCAACTTTTATGTAAGCCAGGGAATGCTTGTGGGATTGGTGGCACTCGAGCGCTTTATGTCAATCTTGTGACAGGCGGAGGCGGCGGAGTAATGCTCATGGCCAGCCCAAATCCTGTGGCTGATGTTCTTAAAGTGGAACTAAACGCCTTGAATGAAATTGAGGCGCAGGTCGATCTTATTAATCGCTCTTTAGAGGTTGTTTTTTCGAGAAAAGTCCTGGCAAAAGAAGTTTTGATTGAAACGAAGACACTTGAGGATGGACCCTACATTCTCAGAATTACAACAAATGAAGATGTAAAGGCAACTCAGATTATCGTTAAGCACTAGGGTTTCATTGGGCACAAGTAGTGTGGTGAATAATGGGGCGGGTGCAAGATCAGTTCCCTGATTGAATCGGGGTTTCTTGGGAAATCCGTTGATTTTTGGGGTAGCTGTTGAGATTTCGAAGGTTGGAATCTTTCCAGTATTTTTAGAATCTGATTGATACCTCCCATGAAAATACAGTATGCAATTGCCCTCTGCTTTTTTACGATTGGCTGCGGGAAGCAAGACTCAGCATCCACCAAAGAGCAAGAAGCTGTCGCACGACTCACTGATTTTGTATCTGAACTTTCCCCATCACGCGGCCGTGGGCAGGGGCTGGCGCTGGATGAAATGAGTTCCGGCTCCTTCGCTGCAGGGCTTCAAAAGACCAGGGACCAGTTGGCTACACTTCGCGGTATTGATTCTGCGGCCCTAAAAGGAGATGATCTCATCGATTGGAAATTTGCACACAGTATCCTGATTGGCCGTGAACTTGACCAGTCGGCGAATCAATCGTGGAAAAAAGATCCTCGTGTCTACATGACCTTCACAGGAATTTCAGGACTTTTAAATGCCCCAGGCGACGCAACAAAGAAAGTTGCCGACGTCAAGCAACGGCTCAAACTGGCCACCATGCAACTCGCCAATGGGAGAGCACAACTCGAATTTTATGTACCCCGCTTTCAAGAGCTGGCAGTGTTCATGGCCGAGAATGGTTTTGTCCTGTTCGATAAGGAAATCCCTGAGTTTGTAAAACAAGTGGGCACCTCTGGGGATAGCCTGATGGTCCTGAGCCAAGCGGCTCGTAACAGCCTGGAAGATTATTTGAAGTTCTTAAAGACAGAGCTGCCTTCTCGTGCAGCCGGTAATTTTGCGATGGGGGCGATACCGTACAACGAGATGCTCAAGGGTCAGTATCTTTTGAGTCGTTCTGCCGACAGTCTCTATGCTTTTGGGTGGAAGCAGTTCAATGCAACTATCGCTGAGCTGGAAGCCGTGGCCAAACGGATTGACCCCAAGAAGACCTGGAAGCAACTGGCCATTGAAATCAAGAATGAATATCCAGCACCTGACAAAATGATAGCAGCGCATCAGGAGTGGGTAGATAAGGCGCGGGAGCATCTGATCAAGAACAACCTTATACCTATGCCATGGAAGGAGCGCGTGACGGTGGTGCCTCGTGCAGAGTATTTACGCAAGACCTCATATTATGGAATTTTTTCGTTTGCAAGAGGTAAGGATGCGGACAGCATTTACAGTTCACAATGGATGATTAATCCCTATGAGGAACAGTGGGATGCCAAACGAAAGCAGGAGTACCTGGTAGAACACGACTGGGGTGTAATCATTGTTACAGCGCCCCATGAGACATATGCTGGTCACCACGTTCATGGACTATACCAGGCTAATAATCCGCGACCGCTTCGGAGAAAGAACAGCATCAGCCTCTTCTCTGAAGGGTGGGGACTTTACAACGAGCAATTGATGCGGGAGACAGGGTTCCTGCCGAACGACCGCATCCTGTTGAGGCAGCTTCAGTTGCGCCTATGGCGAAATGCCCGGGTCATCTACGATGTGGGACTGCATACGGGAAAAATGACCTACGAGGAAGCCATTTCCCTCATGACCGATCAGGTGGGATTTCTGCGTTGGGCAGCCCAATTGGAAGTGGATTCATGCTGCGCCTCACCTGGATATTTTATCGGGTACTTCACCGGTATGATGGAGATCCTCGCCATGCGCGAGGAGTACAAGAAAATGAAAGGAGCTGATTTTACACTCAGTGACTTTCATGAAAAGTTATTGAAAGGCGGAAGTATGCCTACATCCCTTATGCGCGAAGCGCTGTTCCAACAAAAATGATTATGAGAAAAGCATTAATTCTATTTCAGGCAGTCATTGGCTTCTTTCTGCTTGGTTGTGGTGGCGACAAGCCTGCCGTAAAATCTGATTCAGATGCAGCGGCAGAGTTAAAGGCATTTGTCAGTGAAATGACGCCGTCACGGGGCCGCGGACAGGGATTGGCATTGGATGAAATGAGTACGACCTCTTTTGAAGAGGGCCTTAAGAAGACCAAGGATCAACTTGCCAGGCTTCGGTTAATAGACACCAGTGCACTCAAGGGGGATGATAAGATCGATTGGAAGTTCGCCCAGAGCATTCTTGTTGGCAGAGAATTGGATCAGGAGAAGAATCAGTCGTGGAAGAAGGATCCCAGGCAATACATGACCTTTACCGGCATAGCAGGTTTTCTTAATGGTCCCGGCGAAATTGATAAGAAGATCGAGAATATTGAGAAGCGTCTTCGTGTAGCCCCGCTTCAGATGGGAAACGGCATGCGGCAACTCAACGTCTATGTGCCGCGGTTTCAGGAGTTGGCCGTGTTTATGGCTGAGAATGGCTTTGTACTGTTTGATAAGGAGATCCCAGCGTTTATCAAGGCCACGGGCGCACCGGCCAAGCGATTGATCGCGCCGGCCAGGGAAGCGAGAATCGCGCTTGAAAAATACCTGGCCTTCCTTAAGGATGAGTTACCCAAACGGCCCGCCGGAAATTTTTCGTTAGGGGCGCAGGCCTACAATGAAATGTTAAAGGGTCAATACTTGCTTCCTTATGATGCCGATAGTCTCTATGCTTTCGGATGGGCCCAGTTCAATGCCACCGTAGCAGAACTGGAGGCCATGGCAATGAAGATGGATCAGAAGAAAACCTGGCAACAGCTGGCCATTGAAATCAAAAATGAATACCCCGATCCACACAAAATGATTGAAGTGCACCAGGAATGGGTGGATAAGTCAAGGGAGCATGTGATCAAGCACAACCTGATACCCATTCCCTGGAAAGAGCGGGTGATCGTTGTGCCGCGTGCGGAGTACTTACGCAAGACATCTTATTATGGCCACTTTAATTTTGCCAGCGCAAAAGATAAGGACAGTATCTACACCTCTGAAATGCACATCAACCCATTCGAAGATCAGTGGGACGAGAAGCGCAAGAAGGAGTACCTGGTCGAGCACGACTGGGGTGTGATTATGGTAACGGCTCCACACGAAACGTATGCCGGCCACCATGTTCACGGGTTGTATCAGGCCAATAACCCGAGACCGCTTCGCCGTAAGAACAGTATTAGTCTATTTTCAGAGGGGTGGGGGTTGTACAATGAACAACTTATGCGGGAAACAGGATTCTTTCCGAATGACAAGATTCTGCTCCGCCAACTTCAACTCAGGCTGTGGAGAAACGCGCGGGTGATTTATGATGTGGGTCTGCACACCGGCAAAATGACCTACGAAGAAGCGATCTCCCTCATGACGGACAAAGTAGGTTTCCTGCGTTGGGCCTCACAGCTGGAAGTGGATGCCTGCTGCGCTTCACCTGGATATTTCATCGGGTACTTTACAGGTATGATGGAGATTCTGCGTATGCGTGAGGACTACAAGAAATTGAAAGGCGATGCTTTCACCTTAAGCGAGTTCCACGAGCGATTGTTGAAAGCCGGGAGTATGCCAACATCGCTCATGCGGGAGGCGTTGTTTCAACCTTAGTTGATGACACCAATAATAGCCCGGTGCTTTCTGGTTGAAGCCGATCAAGGACTAGGCATACAGCTTGTCAATCTGCCCTTTGTGCTTCTCCACTAGGTTGTTCCGCATGGGCTTGAATGTCGTCGTTAGGTCCTTATTCTCTACGGTCCACTCCACATCCGAGATGATAAACCGCTTTACCTGCTCATGGTTTTCCAACTCTTCATTCAGGCGATCGACTTCATCCTGGAACTTCTGAATGACCTTGATATTATGCACCATAAACTGAGGAGAAGTCCAGTGAATGCCTTGCTCGTCACACCAACTCTTAAGTACCTGAAAGTGAGGCATAAAGATAGCTATGATGTAGGGTTTATTGAATCCTATTACTAAGCAGTGTGAGATGAAGGGAGAAGTTAGAAAGTGATTCTGCACGGGTTGCGGGGCGACGTATTTTCCGGATGAAGTTTTGAAAATATCCTTCTTACGGTCTGTGATTGCCAGGAACCTTTTTGCCACCATCTTTCCGACATCGCCGGTCTTGAACCACCCGTCAAGGGTAAAGACTTCCGCATTCAGCTCTGGACGTTGATAGTATCCCTGCATAATACTTGGGCCACGAACCAGAATTTCCCCTTCACCATTTTCATTGGGCTCGTCAATCTTCAATTCCATGCCGGGAACAGGAATGCCTACCGTTCCAAGCCGGTTCATGCCCGGAAGATACCGGTTGGTTGAAATAAAAGGTGATGCCTCGGTCATACCGTAGCCCGACAGGGTGACGATGCCTGCGGCGGAGAAAAGCCTGCCTATCTCAGGGCGCAGCGCTGCAGCACCAACGCCGATGTAGTGAATCTTTCCTCCCAGGTTGCGACGCCAACGACCAAGAACCAGGATCCTGGCGACGAATAAATGAAATGCATACAGGGGTCCGTTGCCGGCGTCCGTGTAACGCGATCCAATCTTCATCGCCCAGCCGATAACATGCCGCTTAACGAGGTTCTTCTCCTGCCGCTGCTCCTGGAGATAGTCATACATTTTTTCGAGCGTGCGGGGTACGCAAGTAAAGAAATAGGGGCGGACGGAGATAAAATCTTCACGCAACCGGTCGAGCGTTTCACTGAAGTGAATCGAGACACCAAAGGCGAGGTAGCTGTAGCAGCTGGCTCGTTCAAAGATATGGCTGAATGGCAAGAAGCTGACTACGCGCCGTCCAGCCTGCAATGGCAGAAGAGAGAGTATGGCCTTTATTCCGCTCACAACATTCGCGTGTGAGAGTACAGCTCCCTTTGGTGTTCCCGTTGTCCCGGACGTGTACATGATCGTCAGGATATCGGCAGGCAGCACCTGAGTCTTTCTTTCTTCCAGTGAGGGATGATGTTGGGGTGATTTTGAAATGCCCGGAAACGCGCCTGGCGTTCCCGGTTCAAGATGGTGTAGTATGGTCATTGACGGCACCCTGGACATGACTGACTTTGCTTTTTCAAAGAGCGCAACATCGGCAGTGATGCATGCCTTAGCCTCTATTTCGCGCAGAATAAATTCCATCTCCGCTTCGTTGGAGGTCGGGTGCAAAGGAACAACCACTACGCCAATCTGCTGGCAGCCAAAGTCGATCATCATCCATTCGGGGCTGCCCATCTTGGGCACGAGGGCCAACCGATCTCCTTTTGCGAATCCGTTATCCAGGAGCCAACTCGAAAATGAATTGGCACCCTGTTGAACATCTTGAATGGAATAGCCAACCCAGGAGCCACCACGGAAGGATGCAACGGCTTTAGACTGCGGATATTTTTGCTGTTGATAGTCCAGCAGCTCGAAAACGCGGGTGAAATCGATGTGTGGGTTGGGTTTCATCCGAAGCAGGAGGAGTTCGTTCCAGTCAAGTTAAGCCTTCTTCGGTTCAACATATAGGATGTCATAGAGCAATTCAAAAAACTCCGGGAAGTCTGGCAAGTCATTATGATGTCCTCCTTCAATGGGGTGGAGTGTCACCTTATCCGGATGTAGTTCCTTCAGCTCCTCACTTTGCTTAAAGGAAATCAACCGGTCTTTGTTACCGTGAATAATATGAACCGGGCATGAAACGGAATGAAGGTAGTCATCTGTTCGGATGTTGTATCGCAAGAGCCACTTCAGCGGGAGAATGAATCCAAATCGCTTGGCGTTCCGGTAGAAACTTCGGTATGGCGAATCGAGGATCAACATGCGTGGATGATTCCATGAAGCGATGCGAGCTGAAATGCCCGACCCAAGTGACCGGCCGTATAAGACAATCCGGTCTTCCGGATAGTGTGTCGCTAGCCATTTGTACAGCTCCTGGGCATCCGCAAATAATTTGGCTTGTGTTCTCTCCCCGCGACTTTTGCCAAAGCCGCGATAGTCCATCATGAAGAAATCGTATCCATTACTGACGAAGTCTTTGGCGAATTTTCCCCAGCCTTTAATGCTTCGCGAATTGCCTTTGAGGTAATAGATAACTCCGCGGGAATTGGGCACTTTGAAATGGATGGCGTTGATCCGCCCTCCATCGGCGGTGTCAAAATTAAGTTCTTCGAATGGGAATGGATACTGATACTTAAAAGTATGGGAGAGAATTTCAGGCCTGAAAAAGAACAGGTGTTGAGTGAAATAGAAAAACACGCATAATCCAGCGTAGGAAGCAACGATAATCAGGAGTATTGTCAATGCCATGGAGTCTTAGCGACCTAAAAAAATAAGAAATATTCCCCAGAGTCGGAAACTACAGGCTATCCAGAAGCTCGGCAATTTTCAAATGAAACTGCGGAAATGACCTCAGGTTTCGGTGTCCGCCTTTCGGGATAATGATAAAGTCGTTTTGGGAGTCTAACAGGGGACGCAGCCGCAAGGCAGAACGGAGGGGTACGATCTGATCATCTGTACCGTGAAAGATCACCTTACGAGATTTAACACCCCGCAGGTGGTCGGTGTTGGAAAATACGAAGTGAATGGGTAGGATGGAGGCCAGTGGCTGCCAATAAGAACCAATGGCTCCTCGCAGTTCATCAAAGGGTGTCTCCAGAATCAACAAGTCCGGCTGGACTTCCATCGCAAGCCGGGAAGCGACTGCAGAGCCAAGGGACCGACCGTAGATGATTAGCCTCGGGTATGATCCCTTTGACTGAGACCATTTGTAAACCTCTTTCGCATCCGCATAGAGTGCTGCTTCTGATGGTTTCCCTGTACTCTTTCCGTATCCACGGTAGTCGATCATCAGCACATCGTAGCCGTGTACGGTAAGGTCGACAGCATAAGTACCCCACCTTTGCAGGTTTCCACGGTTGCCATGGA
>JANNAZ010000366.1:0-20923 GCA_031384895.1 Cyclobacteriaceae bacterium
TCGGCGATTTCATGAAGGACGTCAGCCACCTTGGTGTTTTTCATGGGCTGATTTTCCATTTTCAGCAAATTGTCGAGCAGTCGAAATATCTTGTCGAGGTGAGAACCTGTCGACTTCACCGGGGTTAGCTCGTCAATTCGGTCTGAGAATAAACAAACCCCGACCGCATCACGCTGCTTATGTAGCAAGTACGATAGGGCGGCGGCGCAGTAAATACTGAATTTTAGCTTCCCCTTAGTATCCGCAGGATACCGCATCGATGATGAGCAGTCGATAACGATCTGGCAACGCAGGTTCGTTTCTTCTTCATATTGCTTGGTGTAAAGCCGATCGGTTCGCGCGAACACTTTCCAATCGATGTGCCTGGTACTTTGCCCAACATTGTAAAGCCGATGTTCAGCAAACTCCACGGAAAATCCATGGTAGGGAGACTTATGGAGCCCCGTGATGAACCCCTCTACAAGCTGCTTGGCAAGTAATTCAAGGCTGCCAGTTTGCCTTATCTCGTTGAATGCAGTTCTCAAAACGGTCTAGAATAGGTTGTATTGAAGCTTTTAGCCGGAACGGACAAACGGCAAGTGGCCAGGGGTGCCTGAATTTCAAAAGGCCAGTTTGCTTTTTTTTTTGAAACCATTATCTTCGGTGAGACCTAACCCCTAATATTAACCTAAACCTTCGATTTGTGGAAGAGAACAAGAACGGCAGAGAAGAGATTTATTCTGAAAAAGTTAAGGCGGGGAAGCGCACCTACTTTTTTGACGTGAAGTCCACCCGGTCAAATGACTATTACCTAACCATTACCGAAAGCAAAAAGAGGTACAACCAGGATGACGAAGGATTTACCTACGAGAAACACAAGATTTTCCTCTATAAAGAAGACTTCAATAAGTTCATAGATGCCCTAAATAATACCGTGAATCACGTGAAGAATGAATTGATGCCGGGAGTTGATTTTTCCCAGTTTGACCAGGTTAGCGAGGAGCGGGAGGAAATTGTGGAGGCAAAACCAGCACCTGTCGATAGCGAATTAAAGTGGGATTGATTACATTTAGTTAACCTATACTTAAATCGAAAGCCCTGTAGCGCCCTTTACCGGGATCGCGGCAGGGTTTTTAGTCTTACGGGCTGTCTGTCCCCAACGAGTGCACCCGTTGATAGCATGGATATTCTCTTTCCCTTATCGGGGAAAGCTTTCAAACGTTATATTTGCGGACTTTTTGCAGGCATCAGGGTCTGCAGGCTAACTGAAGATCATTGCCTTTATGGGATTAAAATGTGGAATTGTAGGGTTGCCGAATGTTGGAAAGTCAACACTTTTCAACGCATTGTCGAACAACAAGGCAGAAGCTGCCAATTTTCCTTTTTGCACGATTGAGCCGAATGTCGGCGTTATTTCTGTGCCCGATGAGCGTCTGACCATCCTGGCCGGCCTGGTTAACCCCCAGCGGGTTTTACCCACGTCTTTTGAGTTCGTCGATATTGCCGGGCTAGTCAAAGGAGCCTCAAAAGGCGAAGGACTTGGCAATCAGTTCTTGGCTAACATCCGCGAGGTAGATGCAATAGCGCACGTTATCCGGTGTTTTGAAAATGACAATATCATCCACGTAGATGGCCGAATCAATCCAGTTGCCGATAAGGAGATCATAGACACTGAACTTCAGCTCAAGGACCTGGAGTCGGTTGAAAAGAAGATAGCTAAAGTGGAGCGCACAGTTAAAAGCGGAGATACTAAGGCAAAGAAGGAATTGGCTGTTCTTCAGTTGTTTGCGTCCGCTCTCCAGGCTGGAAAGAATGCCCGCTCTGTAAAGACTGAAGCCGATGACCGGAAGGCTATCGAAGACATCCAGTTGCTTACGGATAAGCCAGTGATCTATGTCACCAATGTAGACGAAGCTGCCATTCATACAGGCAATAAATATGTAGACGCCATTCGTGACTTGGTGAAAGACGAGGGAGCTGAAGTTGTGGTCGTCTGTGCAGCAATTGAGGCCCAGATTGCCGAGTTGGAGAGCCTTGCAGATCGCGATGCCTTTCTGGATGAATATGGCCTAAAAGAATCCGGCCTGGGCAAACTAGTCCATGCTGCCTACCACCTTCTTGATCTCATCACTTATTTTACCGCTGGCGAGAAAGAAGTTCGGGCCTGGACCATCCACAGGGGCTGGAAAGCCCCTCAGGCTGCTGGCGTGATACACACTGACTTTGAGAAAGGCTTCATTCGCGCAGAGGTCATAAAGATCCCTGACTTTCAGAAGTACAAGGCAGAAGTAGCTATCCGGGAGGCTGGAAAATTGGCCGTAGAAGGAAAGGAGTATGTCGTCGAAGATGGAGATGTTATGCATTTTCGCTTTAATGTATAAATAGGTAATTCAACATTTAAAGGTCTGATTTTCAATATTTTAACTCATTATTGAAATATTCCTTTATAAGCAGCTTCCTGAGCAATTGATTTTTAGTACTTTAGCTACCCGCACAGCACTTATTTTTTGCGGTCGTTGTTAGGATTTTTTCCCTTAGACCTTATTTCGCGTGAGAGTCAGGATTGTTTTTTCTCTTAAGAACAAAGGTGGTTTTGTCCCCTTTCATCATCAGTTTCTACTTGCCCAAGCGGTCAAAGGAATGGTTGTGGCTGGTAAAGACGCGCGGTTTCAGCAGTTTACTCATTTCAACTTTTCCGGACTGAAAGGGCAAACCAAAATCAGCCGCAAGGGGCTGCATTTCTATTCCTCGCGCGTAACGCTGGTGTTCTCGACTGCGGACAAGGAATTTCTGGACTATTTTCTGAAAGTCCTCTTCGATCATAAAGAACTCCTGATCGGGATGCTTCAGCTCGTTCCTGAATTAGTAGAACATGAAGAGCCTGTAGCCGTTTCTGAAACCGTGAAATTTCTCTGTATATCGCCCATAGTCTTGTTGCCTGCAACATTCAATGACGAGTCAGCCAAACGGTTTATTACCCCTGAGGCTGATGAGTTCTCGGACCTCCTGTATGAGACGACCATCGCCCAGATGCAGAGTTCGGGGAAGTTTACGCCGACACAATTGGCAGATTTTTATAAGTTCCAGCTGGTTCCTGACAAGGACTACCTTAACCGGATACAAAGCACACACAAGAAATTCGCGCGCATTTACCCGCTCTATGATTCGGATATCAAGTACGAAGTTCGGGGGTATACGTTTCCCTTCACACTTTTTGCGCCCCCCACGGTGCAGCAGTTTGTCTATGAGCATGGCCTTGGGCACTTCTCCCACAAGGGATTTGGTATGCTTGACATGGCCCACAGCGATTCCATCCGCAATCATGTGGATATGGATGTAGTGTACGCCTGAGGAGGCCTTATTTGTTTACCTTGGGTTTACCGGGATCAGAAAGTATCCGACAAGCAAATCAGCATTGGGTTGAAAAGGTCGGTAGTAGACCAGGACTTCGTAGACGTTTTCTGTCTGAAAATAATTGCCTTCTATTTGATTTCCGTTGGTCAAAGCGCCCGGGGCTGTCCAGTACTGATAATCGTAGAGCCCCTGTTTGAGTAACAGGCGACTGGAGTAGAGCCCATTGGTATATTCCATTCTGTTTTCAGCTGACTGCAGCCAACTATTGAAATTGCCGATAACGAAAACATCTTTTTCCAGTTTTGGAGATCGAAGAGTGAAATTCACATTGACGTAGTTAGTAGTTATCCAGGGGTCTGATCGAATATCAAAATTTTCGATAATAAAGCTCCCATTCATATCTGGGTACTGTGTGTAAGCTTGCGTACTGCGGGGGATATCTTGTACAATAAAAAGCTCAAACGGCTTTTTTCCTTTGTCTATGCTCGCTGTGTTTTGTCCAGGTGAGTTCAACGAGCGGAAATCGACGAACCGAAATTCATTTCCTGCCGAAAAGGTATTGCCCATGTCGAAAAAGCGATACTCCAGTTGACGAATGTCCTCCCGGATGAAACTTGGTTGGATATCCCGTCGGGCATTGTCCCACCGCTGATTTTGACGAAGAGTAACGTGGATGCTAGCCGACGGATTGATGACCTCCATGCGTGCATAATTCAGACTGAAATTTAACGCCTGATTTGTGCTCTTCAGGTTACCCAGTCCGGCCATCGTATCGTCCTGTGAGAGGCTCATCTGATTTTGGAAGATCAGAAATCGCTTGGTCAGTACGACATCGCTCTTGTTCCCATCCCGGTAAACCATGGCAAGATAGTTTCCGGGCAGTTTTACGCGTGGTAGTAGAAAGCGGTAATGCACATAAGGGATCACTGTATTGATAGAATAACTAAAATCGGTGATGGGAAACTCGTTGTAATCCCGGAGGATGTCCAGGTCATGGAGCGTCGACTTGGTCCAGTCATAGTTGCAGTGGACGAGGCGGACGTAGTAGTTGTTCCTTTCTTCCTGGAGGTCATCAAATTCCAACACCAGGTTTTGGATATCCAGTCGCGCAACAGATGAGGGTAGGCCTTGGCCTGACGAATAGCATAGAATGGTCCGGATTTGGGGCTCATAGACTCTGTCATCGGTTTGGAGGGTTTTCTGGCCCCACGCCAACCCTACAGGGCCAATGAGGAAAAATAAAAGCGCACCGAGCAGGGTTACTGCGGTGGCCGGATTCTTATTAACAAACAACGTTATCATATATGCAAGCCAATACCTCTTTTGTAAGGCGGAGGATAACCGCACGAATTATTGATTCAATACTTTTTATTTCCAGTTTGCTGCTCCTCAGCACGATCCTGGAATATATCAGGCTTTAGCCTGGTTCAGCGCGTCGATTTCATTTACCAGCTCCTCCCATCGGCTACTTAGTTGGTTTATTTCCTTAACGACAGCACTCAGTTTCACTTGGTGGTCTGCCAGTTTCTCACTCGATTCGTAGATTTCTGGCCTACCCAACGCTGTTTCAATCTCTACCTTTTCTGACTCCAGAGACTCAATCTTTGTTTCGACGCCTTTCAACTCTTTAGCCAATTTATTCAATGCCTCGTTGGCGCTAGGTGTAGCTACGGTTTTGGCAGCCTCGTCATTCTTGGCTTTACCTTCCTTTGCTTTTACCGGCGGAGGGAGATGCTGTGGATTATGGTGGCTCCAATATTCATACTCGTCGTATGTGCCCGGATACACTTTGATTTGGTGATTGTCAATATACCAGATCTTGTTTGCAATCTGACTAATAAAATAGCGATTGTGTGAAACCACAACGAAGCTTCCCAGGTATTGTTGCAGAGCCTGGATAAGGATGTTCTCCGAAATAAAATCCAGGTGATTGGTAGGCTCGTCGAGGAGCAGGAAGTTAGCTTCCGAGATCAGTGTCTTGGCCAGGGCAACACGTGATTTTTCGCCACCCGACAGGACCTTAATTTTTTTAAACTGATCTTCATCTGAAAACAGGAAGCAGCCCAAGATGCCCCTAAGTTCTTGCTCGAGTTTGCCGCTCCCGGCTTGTTTTAGCTCGTCCAGAATTTCATTCTCTGTGTTAAGCGCTTCAAGCTGGTGCTGTGCATAGAATCCCTGAATGACGTTGTACCCCATCACGCGCTCACCCTGCACGGGCTCTGTGCCTGACAGGATTCGGAGCAAGGTGGACTTTCCTTTCCCGTTGGCTCCAATTAATGCGATCTTATCGCCTCGCTCTATGATGGCATTCGTATGATTGAGAATTTCCTGACTACCATACGCCTTGGAGACATCGTTCAGGGTGACCACGTGTCTACCAGAGGGCTGCTTGAACTTGAATTTAAAGTTGACGGCAGCTGAATCAGTAGCGACCTCTTCAATGAGATCCAGCCGGCCGATGGCTTTCTCCTTAGACTTCACTTGCCTTGCCTTGCTGGCCTTTGCCTTGAATCGTTCTATAAACCGTTCGGCCTGCCGGATCTTGGCCTGCTGGTTTTCGAAGGCATTCTGTTGAATGTTTTCTCGGAGTTCCTTCTCCCGGAGGTAGAACGAGTAGTTACCCTCATAGGTGATGAGCTGCTGTTGCGTAACGTCAACTGTCTTGGAGACCACATTGTCGATGAACTTGCGGTCGTGGGAGACAATAACCACTGCACCATCGTAATTCCGGAGGTAGTTCTCTACCCATTCAATCGATGGCAGGTCCAGGTGGTTGGTTGGCTCATCCAACATGAGGAGTGAGGGTTTCTCAAGGAGAAGTTTCGCCAGCATTACCCGCATACGCCAGCCTCCCGAAAATTCTTTCAATGGCCGGTGGAGGTCAGCAGTTGTGAATCCAATTCCTTCCAGAACCTCTTCGGCCTTCGCCTGCATGGTGTATCCATCCAGTTGTTCGAACTTCTCCTGTAGCCCGGTGAGTCTGTCTACCAGGTCATCTGCGTACTCGGCCTCCAGGAGGTGAAGTATTTTCTCAATTTGACGTTGGGTATCTACAGCGTCTTTAAACGCAGCCATAGCGACCGTCAGGATGGCATCCTCGCTTTGAAAGGAGAGGAGGTCCTGGTTCAGGAAGCCGATAGTGCAGTCCTTGGCCTTGCTGATGCTCCCTTCATCAACTTTCATCTCGCCGTCAATCAGCTTGAGCAAGGTAGACTTCCCGCGGCCATTAAGGCCTATCAGACCGATTTTGTCGTTGGGCTTGATAAACATCGAGGCATCCAGGTAGAGGGCCCTGCCACCGATGTAATAGGATATGTTTGAGATGGAAATCATGGATGTTCTTCCGCTTTCTAAAAAAATGTCACAAAGATACTATTTCAGACTGCAAAAAAAGGAGCAAGCCACAACGTGTATGCCATAGAACTGTTATCTGAGCGGCCAATTTTTGCGATATTGCCTGCTTATGAAAAAAGCTAAAATCATACCCCTTTTGATGGCCTCGGCACTCTGCTGCAACCAAGCACCCAACCAGGATACCGGTACACCAGACGCTGATGGTGCTGTTGCAGCCATTACGGAGGCGAGCGCCAAGCTGCCACTCCATACGATTAAGATGCCGGCTGGCTTCTCCATTTCCATTTTTGCAGAAGTGGAAGATGCGCGGTCCATGGCAATAAGTCCTGGGGGTACAGTATTCGTGGGTAACAAAGGCGAAGATAAGGTATACGCGCTGCGGGATACAGACGGTGATCTCGTCGCTGATAAGAAGTGGGTCCTTGCCAGCGGGCTCAACATGCCCAATGGTGTAGCGTTTCGTGACGGCGCGCTCTATGTGGCTGAAACAAACAAGATTTCAAAATGGGAAGGGATTGAATCACGGTTGGGCAACCCGGGCAAGCTTACGGTGGTGTATGACAAGTATCCAACAGAAGCACATCATGGATGGAAATACATTGCGTTTGGGCCGGATGGGAAACTGTACGTACCTGTGGGAGCCCCATGCAACATATGCGAACCAAAATTGCCTGTGTATGCCAGCATAACCCGAATGAATGCGGATGGCTCAGGGATGGAAGTGTTTGCCAGTGGTGTCCGTAATACGGTAGGGATTACCTGGCACCCACAGACCAAGGAGATCTGGTTCACAGACAACAACCGCGACTCCATGGGCGATGATCTTCCCCCGTGTGAGCTGAACACGGCGCCAAGGATGGGCATGCATTTTGGATATCCGTATTGCCATGGAGGGACCATTAAAGACCCGGAGTTTGGAAAGAAAAGACCTTGCTCAGACTTTACTTCTCCTATCAAAAACCTTGGAGCTCACGTGGCTCCGCTGGGATTGAAATTCTATTCCGGATCCATGTTTCCGGCAGAATATCAGGGAAGTGTGTTTATCGCTGAGCATGGATCATGGGATCGGAGCAAGAAGGTTGGCTTTCAATTAAGTTTAGTCAGAGTCAAGAACAATCAGGTAACCAGCTACGAGCCCTTTGCGACGGGGTGGCTTAACGAACAGGATCAGAAGGCTTGGGGACGCCCCGTGGACGTTCTTGTCTTAACGGATGGCTCAATGCTGGTCAGCGACGATCGAGCTGGGGTAATCTATCGCATCCGATACGCGCGGTAGTGAATTTGTGAAGGCTTTAGAAATCTTCTGCGATCTGGTCGATCTTCTTGCCTTTGTCAATCTGCATTTTCTTCAATACCGGATAGTACCGGTACGTGAGACGCAGTTCGTTTCTTGAGTGATCTTTAAATGTCAGGCTGAGGCTGTCCGTTTTCCAATTATAGGTATCCGTGGGAAGAATATAAAGTGGCTTCCCAAAAGATTTCTGCATCCCTTTCATCAGCCGGGTATCCTTATGGGTGATCACTACGATCTCATAAATCTCGTCCTTGTACGCCTTAACATCCACTTTCTTGACTTTCACTTCCCCGATCCGTTTGTACTCCTCGTTTTCAACAGAATAAAGTTTAACTGGAAACTCATTTTTTTCCAGGACGTCTTTCTTGAATTCGGCTCCTTTCAGGCTGTCAATACGACTTCCAAGTTTAATGTCTTTGAACCCCTTTCGACGGTCCAGTTCGGCGAGGTCCTGACCCGAGGCCAACGAATAACTTCCAACAAGAATTAGGACAATGGTAAATCTCATGGGGTAGGGTCTTGGAACTGAAGCGATACGATTATTTTTGTTCTGTCCCAGGCCAGAACCAAGTCAGCCTTCGAATTTCTGGGGTCGATCAAGATGGTGAACGCCTCATAGACGAAGTCGGTGACAGGCGTAACGGGGACATCAAACTTAAGGACATCCATTTTTGAATTGTAGTTATAGGCACCCCATAGGCCGAGATCCGCATTGATAAGAATGGTCCACGCTTCTTTGCCGGGTATTGTAAACAGACTGTATGTGCCGGCTTTCAAATCCTGTCCATTTATTTTTATGTCTTTGGTCAGTGTGATCTCGGTCGCTTCATTTGCCCCGGTTCGCCAGACCTGCCCAAAAGGCACGAGCGATCCGAATATCAGGCGTCCATGTTTGTGTGGCTGGCTGTAGGAGATCTTAATGTAGGTATCCTTATACCGGCTGGAGACAATGGCCAATGGGCTGGGCCTTGGCTTTGCATCATCCTGGGCGACTGCCTGAAGGGAAACCAAAGCGAGACTCATCAATAGGGTCCTGTTCATGAGTTACGTTTCGACATAAAAGTAAGTATTTTGGTGCCAATCTTTATTTTGCGCAATGGATCGACCCGAATTTGATGACATCTACATGGAATTGGCAGTGAATCTTGCCAAGCGTTCCCATTGCATCAAGCGGCATGTTGGGGCAGTACTCACCAAGGATACACGGATCATATCGATCGGCTATAATGGACCGCCTAGTGGCACCCACAATTGTGACGAAGAATGGCCAAATGAGGGATGCCCGCGAGATTCGAAGAACGGGTGCTCTTTGGCCATTCACGCCGAGCAGAATGCCATTCTCTATGCCGTGAAAAACAAGACATCCGTCGCCGGAGCAACATTATATGTCACCCTGTCTCCTTGCCTTGCCTGTGCACGGATTATCTATAGTATGGGCATCGATAAGGTCATCTACCTTAATTCCTACGCCGAGCATAAGGGTTTGGCTTCTGACGAAGGGGTAGACTTCCTTAACAAGTTCGGAGTGAATTGCACCCGGTATGGTGGCACGTTATCAAACGTGACCCACATGATCTGACCCTATCTGGTCTTAAGCGCTGCCTGGATATCCTTGATTAACTCAGCAGGAACCCCCTTGGTCTTGGCAGCATGCTCCGCCTTGAAGATTGCCAATGCCCGCTCAGCCATTAAGTATAATCCAATCGGATTTCCATCATTTCGGAAGCTTCCAAGACACCAATTGATTTCCGATTGAAGTTGATAGTCTAGTTCAAGTTCTTGCAGCTTTGTGAGTGAAGCAACACAGGCGGCCTCGATTAGTCGATAGGAGTTGGCTGCTCCTTTTTTCTTAGGTGCTGCAGCCTTCTTTGCTGGTTTCGCGGCTGGTTCAGTAGCAAACTTTGCGGGCGACTTTGAAATTGACTTTGCCATACTTGGGTTATTGGGACGACAAAATTAGCGTAGCCGAGAGCCCCGTAAAAGGATTGTTCAACAATTTATTTGACTGTCGATTCGGAGTGATTTTGCGCAATGAATGGCGGTTACTCAGCGGTTTTTTGGCAAAGACAGAAGGTGGGGAGATCTCGGTGGCAAGGATTCTTGGTCATTAAAAAAGGGAAGCAATCCTGGATCGCTTCCCTTCGCAAAAAGAAATTAGGGTATACCTAATTACTTCTTTTTCTTACCAGCCTTTTTCTTGGCCTTCTTAGCTTTTTTTGCCATAGCGTTTAATTTTTTAAGTTTTACTAATGGTTAAACGTATTCGAAGGTATGATAAAATAGTTAACTGCAAAAGTTTTTTGCATTTTTTTTTGAAGTGAGGATATTTCGAGTACAAAAGTGGACGACTTTTTCACCGAGGGAATCGAATGAATGGGGCTCAAATAATATTTACTTCCGTCATCAAGGATACACCAAATGTTTTGCTCACCGACTCCTGAATTTTAGCAGCGAGTTGAGAAATTTCTTCGCCTTCGCCTCCTCCAAAATTGACCAATACCAACGCTTGTTGTTCATGAACACCAACCTTGCCAACGCGTTTTCCTTTCCAGCCACATTGTTCGATGAGCCATCCGGCTGGAAGTTTAACATTTTGATTATCAACAGGATACACTGGCATTTTCGGGTGTGATTTTCGGATCGCATCCGCGCGCTCAATGGGTACAGTTGGATTCTTGAAGAAACTTCCTGCGTTACCAATCACCGATGGGTCAGGCAGTTTGCTCTGGCGTATAGCAACTACAGCATCACTCACTTCTTTGATGGTAGGGTGGGTGATTTTATTTCGATCAAGCACCTCTCGGATAGCGCCGTAATGCGTGTCTAACTGGTGGTATTTTTTAGTCAACCTTAAAGTAATACTTGAAATAAAAAATTTTTCGCGTAAGTCATGCTTAAAGACACTTTCGCGGTATCCGAACCGACATTCGTCGCGTGTGAACCTCCGGTGATCACCAGTCGTGAGGTCCATACCATCCACGTACTCGATCACTTTTTGGATCTCTACACCATACGCTCCAATGTTTTGAATAGGCGCCGCTCCAGCAGTACCCGGGATCAACGAGAGGTTCTCAATGCCACCCCAACCTCGTTCAACGCAGTGCAGAACAAGCGGATGCCAGGGCTCTCCAGCGCCAACAGTGATCCATACGGATTCGTCCGATTCTTTCAAGGTGGTTTTCCCCAGTATGTCCACCTTCATGACAAGCCCGTCAAAGTCTTTGGTGAAAAGAATATTGCTGCCGCCTCCTAAGATCAGCCGGGGTGAGCGGAAAAGGGAGGGTTCGCTCGCCAGCTCGGCAAGGTCTTCGAGTGATGATAGGTGAACCATATACCTCGCCTTGGCTTGGATGCCGAAGGTGTTGAACCGTTGAAGCGAGGCGTTTTCGTGAAGGATCATGGGCAATTCCATTTCAAGGAAAAGAAAATTCTGCCAATTAGGAAATGAACCCATGGCAAGAGACTCTTGGATTAGAATTCATGCCTTTGCCGGCTGCGACTTTATTCAGAGATTTACACTACACGAAACGGCTTACCGCCCAGAGGATGAAGATAATCGAGTGCCCGCGAGATGCGATGCAAGGAATAGAACCTTTTATCCCAACGGAGGAGAAGATTGCCTACCTGAATCAGCTACTGCAAGTTGGATATGATACGCTCGATGCCGGAAGTTTTGTTTCCCCGAAGGCAATCCCGCAGCTCCGCGACACGGCGGCAGTGTTTGATCGCCTTGAATTCGGGGAAAGCCCAACTAAAATCCTGGCCATTGTCGCAAACGCACGAGGAGCCCAGGAAGCATGTTCCCATCCAGCCGTTACCTATGTGGGTTTTCCGCTGTCGTTATCTGAGACCTTCCAACAGCGAAACACAAACCGTTCGATTCCACAGGCATTGGATACGCTAAATGAAATTCAGGAAACGTGCGTCGCCTCCGGTAGAACACTTGTAGCCTACTTGAGCATGGGATTTGGGAATCCGTATGGAGATCCATACGACATCGCCATCGTGGGAAAGTTTGTCGATATCCTTGCGACTTTGGAGGTAAAGATTGTTTCCCTTTCGGATACCATCGGCGTCTCCACACCGGACCAAATCACGTATCTCTTTACCCACTTGTCGAAGGATTTTCCCCGGATGGAAATCGGAGCCCATTTGCATTCACACCCGGCAAAGGCTGTAGAGAAGATTGAAGCAGCTGTCTTGGCTGGGTGTCTTCGCTTTGACGGTGCACTGCATGGATTTGGTGGATGCCCGATGGCGGAGGATAAACTGGTGGGCAACCTGGCAACCGAAACTATCCTTTCATACCTGACATCCCGGGGTACGGCTCCCGTACTCAATATGGAGGCATTTCAAAATGCACTGCACATCGCCAACCGATTCTTTGATCGCTAGTTTATCATCGGATCATGTACACTTTCCCTGGGAGGGAGATGATCTTGTTCTTAAACTCAAGCGATAGCAGGAGGGATGAAAGCAGACCCAGGGGTTGTTGTATGAGGTAGCTTAGCTCATCAATTGAGAGGGCTCTGTTCTTGTCCCGCATCAGGGTATAGAGTGCCCGCTCATCAAGGTCAAGGGTGTCCAAATCAAGCGCGAGTTGTTGGGTGGCCTTGGTTTGCCCTTCAGTCCAATTCATGATGTACTCCAGATCTTTGACAGAAGTTAACAGGCTTGCCTTGTTGATCTTGATCAGTCGATTGCATCCCGCAGAATAGGGGTTCTGAATATTGCCTGGAATAGCAAACACATCCTTATTGTACGAGTTGGCAATTTCTGCGGTGATCAGGGCGCCTCCTTTTTCTCCCGCTTCAACAACGACCAGGGCGTCAGACAGCCCTGCGATAATCCGGTTGCGCTGAGGGAAATTGTGGGCATCAGGCTTGGCACCGAAATGATTCTCTGTCACAAGGGCCCCCAAGTTGGTCATCCGGGCTGCTGTTTCCTTGTGGGCTGCTGGGTAGATCACGTCAAGGCCACTTCCCAGTACCGCCAAGGTGGGCAGGTTATGACGGAGCGCCTCCTTGTGTGCGTGGATATCGATGCCGTAAGCCAGGCCACTTATGATTTGGGCCTGGCTTGGCACGAGGCCTCGGATAAGCTCCTCCACACACGCTCTACCGTAGGGCGTCGCCATCCGTGTGCCGACGACACCAACCGTTCTTGCGGGATTCAGATTGGTGTTTCCCTTTACATACAACATGGTAGGCGCATCTTCGATGACCTTGAGCCGATGGGGGTAGGCATTATCAGTGAAGAAAAGTATCTGCGCGTCTTCCTTTTCTGCTTTGCCCAGTTCAGCCTCGGCTCGCTCAAGTGACTTCCCTTGGTAGATCGCTTCGGTGGTCAATTCACCTATTCCAGGGATCTTAAGCAGTTTGCTCTTGGTTTGACGGAAGACCTCTTCCGCTGACCCGCAGTAGCTTATCAGCTGCTTGATAAGGACGTTGCCCACACCGGGAACAAAATGAAGTGCAACGAAAAAGATTCTTTCCTGGTCCATCGATTTGGCCAGGTAATTAATGGAAATTCAGAGGAAGGATTGGGATTTGAGGGATCCGGTTTTCAGGACAATCGGTGCTAGGCTAGCGAAGCTTGTCCTTTATCTCGGTGAGAAAATTGCGGATACTGCGCAGGGAATCAATCATTTCCATCTTGTCTTTGATGGCCATCGCATCCTGTTTTAGCATCTCTTTGGCGCCACTGAGCGTAAATCCTTTCTCTTTAACGAGGTGATAAATGAGACGGATTTGGTCAATGTCCTCTTTGGTAAATTGGCGATTGCCCTTTCTGTTTTTCTTTGGCTGGAGGATGTCGAACTCGGTTTCCCAGAAACGAATCAGAGAAGGAGCCACATTAAACTGTTCGGCGACTTCACCGATCGAATAATATAACTTCTCGATTTCTTTTTCCTTGTATGCCATGTGCTCTTTTGTCCGAATTCCTGCCATGCTGCAGATCAGCACTAACGCAAAGTAGCAATTCTTTTAAACTCAAAACAACGAACTGAAATTTATTTCTATCTACAAGATGTCAACATTTGAGAATTGTGGGAAATCCTGTTTACCCCGTCGATGAGTTCATTTGATGATGATTAGCGTCTGGATAGCAGCTCTTGTGGCATCTTCCATGCGATGGCCGAATGTTAAAGGGGCCTGTTAACCGGAGTCCGCGGAAGCGGGATTCAACCAATGGACTATCCGGCCGGGTTCCGATCTATTCCTGCTCCGGGGTTGCCGGCAATTGTGAAACCAATGATTTTCAGTGGTTTATTTTATTAATGCTAGTGAAGGGCTTAATTTTGACACTTTCATGGGTGTGGGAAAAATAGTTTTTTTAACCTGATCAATATCAACTTTTGAAGCTTTGATGGACTCAGCAACGATACGGAGTAAGTTTCTTGATTTTTTCAAGAACAAGGGGCACCAAATTGTACCCTCTGCTCCGCTGGTACTGAAGAATGATCCAACCCTTCTATTCACCAACTCAGGAATGGTGCAGTTTAAGGACTTTTTTCTCGGGAATACATTGCCCAAGCATAAACGGATTGCGGATACCCAGAAGTGCCTCCGGGTCAGCGGAAAGCACAATGATCTGGAAGACGTTGGGCTGGATACGTATCATCATACGATGTTTGAAATGCTCGGCAATTGGTCCTTTGGAGATTATTTCAAAGCCGATGCGATTGCGTGGGCCTGGGAATTGCTCACCAAGGTATATGGACTGCCCGCCGATCGGCTTTACGTTACTGTTTTCGGTGGTGACGTTGCCGACCACCTCCCGGTGGACGAAGAAGCATTGAAACTATGGCAACCCATCGTCGGGGAATCCCGCATAATACACGGCAAGAAAAAAGACAACTTTTGGGAAATGGGTGAGATCGGTCCATGTGGTCCGTGCTCAGAAATACACATTGACATGCGGTCTGAAGAAGAGGTCCAAAAATTCCCTGGACTCGAACTTGTTAATACGGATCATCCACAGGTAATCGAAATTTGGAACCTTGTATTTATTCAGTTCAATCGTCTGGCGTCCGGAGCACTTGAGCCGCTGCCAGATAAGCACGTCGATACGGGAATGGGATTTGAGCGCCTTTGCATGGCCATCCAGGGAAAGACCTCTACTTACGATACGGATGTTTTTAGCCCGTTGATGGAGTTCATAGGGCTTCACTCAAAAGTGCACTATGGTGCTGATGTGAAAACTGATGTAGCTATCCGTGTACTGGCTGACCACGTACGGGCAGTTGCCTTTGCGATCGCTGACGGCCAGCTCCCCTCAAATACGGGCGCAGGATACGTCATTCGACGTATTTTGAGAAGGGCTGTACGGTACGGATTTTCATATTTAAATTTCAAGGAGCCATTCCTGTATAGAATAGTTCCCTTACTCGCTGCGCAGTTGAAGGACGCATTCCCCGAACTGCTTCAGCAAAACGAGTATGTCAGCCGGGTTATACACGAAGAGGAGCAATCCTTCCTTCGCACGTTGGACCTTGGGATCAAACGATTTGAGGCCTGCCTTGCCACTGCAACAGGTAAGCGCATAGCCGGTGATTTTGCCTTTGAGCTTAATGATACATTCGGATTTCCTTTTGATCTCACGTCACTCCTTGCCCGCGAACGGGGGTTTACGGTGGATGAAAAAGGTTTTGAGGTGGCCATGCAGCAGCAGAAGGCTCGGTCCCGGTCGGATGCAACAAAAGAGACTGGTGATTGGACAACCGTGCAAGAGACAGAAAGACCCGAGTTTGTCGGATACGATCACCTCGAGTCAACGGCAAAGCTTGTCAAGTACCGTCGCGTCAAGCAAAAGAACAAGGAGCTATTCCAACTGGTATTTGACAAGACTCCGTTCTATGCAGAAAGTGGCGGGCAGGTTGGTGACACGGGAGTAATTGAATCTGCCGGGTTCAAACTTACTGTCTTGGACACGAAGAAGGAAAATGAATTGATCATTCACTTTACCGAGCAGTTGCCGAAGGATCCTGCCGCACCGTTGCTGCTGCGTGTGAACGAAACACAGCGCAAGCAGACGATGAACAATCACTCGGCGACGCATCTCCTTCATGCTTCGTTAAGACACGTATTGGGCAAGCACGTGGAACAGAAGGGTTCGCTGGTCAATGACCAGATCCTTCGATTTGATTTTTCCCATTTCGCCGCTGTTACGCATGAAGAACTGGAGCGGGTTGAGAGCGAGGTAAATGATAAAATCCGGGAGAATATTTCCCTCCATGAGCAACGCAATGTCCCGCTGGCGAAGGCAAAGAGCCTAGGCGCCATGGCCTTGTTTGGCGAAAAATATGGCGAGTACGTTCGAGTGATCACGTTTGATCCTGCGTTTTCTGTGGAGCTCTGCGGAGGTACCCACGTGTCAGCTACCGGAGCGATTGGGTTCTTCAAGATCATTTCTGAAAGTTCAGTGGCCGCAGGCGTACGCCGCATAGAAGCAGTAACGGCTGAAGGTGCGCAGGCTTATGTGAATCATCAGCTTGCCCTGCTGAATGAAGTAAAGTCCTTGCTGCGGAGCCCAAAAGATGTAGTGGCCTCTGTGGGTACGCTCCTCGAAGAGCGCCAAGGGCTGGAGAAGAAAGTAGCAACCTTTAATCAAGAGCGTTCAAACCAAGTGCGCGAAGAGTTAGCGACTCGCGCTAAATCGCACAAGGGTCTCACCCTTATTGTTGAGCGCGTGGTGCTGCCGGATGGAGATGCAGTCAAAAATGTTGCGTACGGACTTCGTAATCAATTTGAAAACCTTTTACTGATCTTAGCCGCCGAGGTAGAAGGCAAGCCTGTGGTCGCCGTGATGGTGGGTGAAAAGATTGCTGAGGCGAAGACGTACCACGCCGGGAATATGGTAAAAGAACTGGCCCGTGAAATCGACGGAGGGGGAGGCGGCCAACCTTTCTTTGCGACTGCTGGCGGGAAGAATCTTGCCGGGCTGGACAATGTACTCTCCAAGGCACGCATCATGATCGGCCTGGATTGACCCCCACGCCGCCCATTCATGGAAGCAACAATACGGGAGTCTTATGACGTGGTGATTGGGCTCGAGGTTCACGTTCAGCTGAAAACCACCAGCAAAATCTTTAGCGGCGACTCTTCGGCCTTTGGCAGCCCTCCGAATACCAACGCGAGTGTTGTTACCCTCGCACATCCAGGAACACTCCCCAGGCTAAATGAAGAAGTTGTGGCCCTGGGCGTTAAAATGGCCTTGGCCTGTCATGGCGAAATTTCCCGAGTCCAGACATTTGATCGGAAGAGCTATTTCTATCCGGACCTGCCGAAAGGATATCAGATTACTCAGGATCGCACCCCGCTTTGCCGTGGAGGTTACCTGGTCGTCCACTCGCAAAATGAAATCCACCGGATACTCCTGGAAAAAATCCATATGGAGGAGGATGCCGGAAAATCCATTCATCGTGAAGGAAGCAGAGACACATGGCTTGATTTTAATCGAGCCGGCACACCGCTGTTGGAAGTCGTCACAAAACCAGTCATTGGTTCGGCTGCAGAGGCTGCAGCATTTGTTTCGGAAGTGAGGAAGCTCGTTAGATACCTTGATATTTCAGATGGCAACATGGAAGAAGGTTCACTCCGGTGCGATGCGAATGTATCGATCAGGCCCAAGGGGACTTCAGCGCTTGGAAGGAAAGTGGAGATAAAAAACCTGAACTCCATCCGTAACCTGAGCCACGCTATTGAATACGACGTTGACCGCCAAATTGAATTAACAGAGGCAGGGCATCCTGTTATTTCTGAGACACGGAGCTTTGACGCCGGCTCCAACAAGACGTCTCCCATGCGTACCAAGGAGGAGTTGAACGATTATCGATACTTCACTGACCCTGATCTACCCCTTCTTCATGTCTCCGATAAGTGGATTGAGGAGATCAGGAAGTCTATGCCAGCACTTCCGCACGACGTCTTTGAAAAGTTTGTGGGAGAATACCACCTCACCGTGGCGGATGCGCTTGTTCTCAGCGAAACTAAAGATACAGTCTGGTATTTTGAGCAACTAGTTAAGTTCACCCCCCGACACAAGGCGGCTGCCAATTGGGTCATCGGCCCCCTTAGATCATATCTCAACGACCGGGGGATGGGTTTGAATGAATTTCCAGTTTCTCCTGAACTCTTGAGCGGCCTCATCAACCTGGTTGAGCGTGGGCAAATTAGCTTCTCCATCGCGGCGCAGCGAATATTTCCTGTGCTGGTTGCGGATCCGGATCATGAGCCGGAGCAAATCGCCCGGGAATTGAATCTGCTTCAAGACCACGACGCAGAAGCACTCGAGCGCGTTGTGGACGAAGTCATTAAAGAGTTTCCGTTAAAAGTAGAGGCCTATAAGAATGGCAAGACAGGAATTGTCAGTATGTTTATGGGCGAAGTGATGAAGCGAACTAAAGGAAAAGTGGACCCCAAATCCGCCAGTGAACTGATTGAAAATAAACTTTTGAAAAAATGAAGATGCTAAAATTGATGGCGCTCAGCCTGGTTGTATTGTTGGCAGCATGCGGAGAATCCAAGAAGGAGGAGGGGCGCGTGGTTACCATTCGTGGTAAAGTGAGCTTCCCGGGAAGCGGGCAGATCCTGATCAAAGAGATGCGTCAGGGTCAAACCACCGCAACTACTTTTCAGGACACCATTGTGCTAAAAAGTGATAACTCATTTGAAAAGACCGTCAGGGTAAAGGAGCCAGGTTACTATCAACTTGATTTCTACCAAAGCCAGGTCGTGAATATCATCCTTGATTCTGCAGACCTCACCGTTGAGGTGGATGGAAATAGTCCGGGCGGCAAGGCATCGGTTGCCGGATCGCCCGATCTAGACCTCATTGAAAAAGTTCAGGCGCTGGTGCGCGATTCCCAGCAGTCTCCTGAGGCCCAGGCCATTGAGCAGGAGTATCAGGTTGCCGCTCAGGAGAAGAATGAGGTTAAGGCGGAAGAGGTGCGGCAGCGGTATATGGCACTTATGGAGAAGGCCTCACGGGATGCAGCGGATATTTTGAAGAGGCAACGCCCTTCGTTAGGATTAATTCATCTTCTTCAGAATTCAGGAATCCTCGACCCCCCTGATAAGTTCCTTGACGTTTATGCGGCTGCCGCAGATAAGTTCAAACGTGACTGGCCGAACATCCAGTCCGGGAAGGATTTTGTTGCCTTTGTAGACAAAATAAAGTTGACAGCCATTGGGCAACAAGCCCCGGAGATATCCCTGCCTGATCCAAACGGCAAAGTGGTTACCCTTTCATCCTTCCGTGGAAAGTATGTGCTTGTTGATTTTTGGGCTAAGTGGTGTGGTCCGTGTCGGCGGGAAAATCCTAATGTGGTGAAGGCGTATCACCAGTTCAAAGGAAAGAATTTCGATATCCTGGGTGTATCATTAGACAAGACAAAGGCCGATTGGCTCCAGGCGATAGCCGAAGACGGCCTGGTTTGGAATCATGTATCCGACTTGAAATATTTTGAATCGCAAGCCGCTCGTGATTACAACATCAATGGAATTCCATTCTCCATTCTTGTCGATCCAGACGGAATTATTGTTGCCAAAAACCTGCGTGGCAATGAGCTTCACAGGAAATTGGCCGAAGTATTGAATTAGCTTGCTTGGATATTCAGTACGAGGTGAAGGCGTATGCGATGATGTTGGCACCCATCTGAAGGGCTTCCATCCTTTTGGTTTCCGGATCATTGTGGATGCGTTGGTCTTCCCATCCGTTGCCAAGATCACATTCAAATGAATAGAAGGCGACAAGCCGGCCTTCATACACCAGGCCGAATCCCTGTGATGGATTTCCGTCATGCTCATGAATCTTCGGCAGTCCTTTCGGGAAATCATACTTTTGATGATAAATCGGATGTGTAAAGGGTAACTCAACCAATTCCAATTCTGGAAAAACCTTCTTCAATTCCAGGCGTATGAATTTGTCAAGTCCATAATTGTCATCGATGTGAAGAAATCCGCCGCCGATCAGATAGTTTCTTAAATTTTCAGCTTCTTCTGGCGAGAACACAACATTCCCATGGCCGGTCATATAGAGGTATGGATAGGAGAAGATATCCCGGCTGCCGACATCCACAGCATCTTCTTCGATGACCAGACTCATGGACAACTTTGAGTTGCAGAACTTGATCAGGTTGGGCAGTGCCGTTTTATTCGCATACCAGTCACCACCTCCTCCATACTTGAGTTTTCCCAGTTTTTGTTGAGCCAGGCAGCAGTCGCCGGTTACCAAAAGGGCCGCCACCATCATTAATCGTAAGAAAATGCTCTTTTTTACTGCTTTGAATGCCATTTTGCAACTTTAGGAGAAATTTTTGCTGCCGGATTAAACCCGGAGGGATGTAGATCATCTAACGGACAAATCAACAAAAAACTGACCATGAATACTATGAAAACACGTACCGCAATGAAAACGCTGAGCTTTATGGCGATCGCGTTATTCATGTTTCTTACCTCGTGTAAGGACAATGAAACCATTAGCTTCTCGACGGATGACAATTCCAATCTCCAAAGTGAAGCAAGCTCGGATGCCCAGTTAGAAGATCTTTCTGACATGTCAGGCATTGCAGTCTCTTCTGATGTAGGGACATCAACCGGCTCACGGACAGATGGAAGTTCAACAGGAGCAAGGAACATTAAAGATGCCATCAACGATGGCCGGTTTAGTTGCGCCACAGTTACTCTTGAGTTTGCAACAGACAACGTGCCCGTACAACCCGGTACTTCTATTGGGAACCCCCATGGATATATTACCATCGATTTTGGTACAGGCTGCACCGGGCCGAATGGCCGGGTGAGGAAAGGAAAGATTGTTATTGAATTCCACGGCCGTAGGTTTATGCCTGGATCCCTGATAACCATCACAACGATTGATTATTTTGTTGATGGAATTCAGATTGAAGGTACACGCACGGAATTGAATGCGACAGCGAGCACC
>JANNAZ010000151.1:0-3802 GCA_031384895.1 Cyclobacteriaceae bacterium
CCCCTCGATGGGATAGTCTACTTTCCCATCGAGGGGTTGACACCCGGATTTCATTCTTTGACATTGCAGGCGACCGACACGTTCGGAAATACATCATCGACTTCGATAACCTTTTATGTATCCGATCAATCCGGGATTCAAATTGAGCAATGGCTGAACTACCCCAATCCATTTTCTTCATCCACGATTTTTCACTTTAAGCACAATCGCTCCGGAGAGGATCTGGAGGCTGCAGTAACCATCTTTGACCGCATGGGAAAAGTGGTGTTGTACAACACTTACCAAATAGGTACCAGTTCGTATAAAGTAGACCTGCCGCCGTGGGATGGGACTTCAGCGGATGGAACAAAATTAGCCGAAGGGCTATACCTGATGAAGTTGTCAGTTCGTTCTCTGCTCGATGGCACGAAAAACGAGCGAATTACAAAGGTTATTTTACTCAATTGATTATATTTAGCCCTTAGAAGTTGATTATGAACAAGTTAGCTCTGGCTTTAGTTGTGATTCTTTGCGTCATGGAAGTGCACGCCCAAGTGGGGGGCTCTTCCCTTTTGGGCCAGGATAGCACAAACAAGGTAATTACCACGGCCGTGCCGTTTCTGGGAATTACCCCCGACGCGCGAGCTGCTGCCCTTGGCGATGCCGGGGTAGCCTCTTCACCCGATGCCAATTCTGCTTATTGGAACTCCGCAAAACTCGTGTTCATTGACAAGGACTACGGCGTGTCAGCGTCCTATACTCCCTGGCTTGGCAAGATCATCAACGATATGTATGTTTTCTATTTGTCCGGATTCTACAAGATTGACCGGAGGCAGGCGGTTGCGTTTTCCATGAAATACTTTGACCTCGGCGAAGTACAATTCAATCAAGGACCTGACCCGGCCGATTTGCTTGGGCGTTACAATCCGCGCGAATTTGCTTTTGATGTAACCTATTCTCGCATGTTGACAGAGCACGTTAGCATTGGCGGCGCACTACGCTACATCCATTCCAATCTCACAGGCTACTTGTCGACCAATTCCTTTGACGCAAGCCCCGGAAATTCGGTGGCGGTTGATATGGGATTCTATTATACCAAACCGATCACCTGGAAAAACTCAAATCTTTCCCTCGGAGCCACTATCACCAACCTGGGTGGAAAAATTTCCTATTCCGATCAAAACAACTCCGACTTTCTCCCGACTAACCTGAGAATCGGTGGTGCCTATAAGATGGAGGTTAGTCCACTGAATTCATTCACGTTCCTGCTCGACTTCAACAAACTCATGGTTCCTTCTGTGAAGAAGAACCCTTCACCTCCCATGCTCTCTGGCGTATTGGGTTCCTTTTCGGATGCCCCCGGAGGCTTTGCAGAGGAAATGCGCGAGATAACCACCTCATTGGGAGTGGAGTACTGGTACAACAATACATTCGCTGGCCGGATGGGTTACTTCTACGAATCCAAGGACAAAGGCAACCGGCAATACCTGACCTTCGGGGTCGGAATTCACTATGACAAGTTTGGCCTCGACGTCGCCTACCTCGTACCCACCAACAAGCGGGAAAATGCGCTAGCCGAAACGCTTCGATTTACACTCATTATGTTGTGGCAGAAAAAGGTCAAAGAAGAAGCTCCGACAGATCAATGACCCAACCTGACCGGACTCAGGCTCCTCCCTTTCTGCTTTCCTCCAATTATTCCCTGACTCAACCGGAGGTATTTACATTTTCAGCAGGCCAACCGCTTTACGCATTTCGGGGATTACAACAAAACATCACCAAGCTCGAACTTATTTTTCAGGCTGGGAAGTGGTATGAACCCCAGTCGGGTGTAAGCTATTTTGCCGCCCAACTCCTGCGGAAAGGAACGCGTACCAAGACCTCCTTTCAAATCGCTTCCGCCCTCGACAGTCTGGGTGCGCATCTTGAAGTCATTGCCGGATTTGATACCGTTACGCTGTCACTCTTTGTGCTTAAAAAACATTTCTTTTCTGCGCTTGCCATTTTGGTAGACCTTCTTCAGGCGCCCGCCTATGATGAAAACGAATTGCGGCGGGAGAAGGAAATCTTTCTCCAGAATCTGCGGGTGAACAATGAGAAGGCTAACGTGGTTGCTTCCAAAGAAATCCGGAAGGCGATCTTCGGGGCAGCACATCCCTATGGCAATTCAACGGAAGAAGCCGACGTTCTTGCCATTCAGCAGGGAACTCTTAAAAAATTCTTCCTAGATCACTTTCATCTTCATTCGGCTTATTTCCTTGGTCCCGTGCCGGATGTCGACATTCAGCGCATTCTCACAAGCCTGACTTTTCCAGACAAGCCTGGATCCATATCGTCTATCCCCCCAGCAAAAAGTGGTACGTCTCATAGCTTGACCAAACCTGGCAGCGTGCAGGCATCTATTCGTCTGGGTAAAAGATGTCTTCCAAAGCGCTGCGAGGCTGAATACTTTGATGCGGTGATGTTCAACCACATCTTAGGCGGTTTCTTTGGGTCGCGTTTAATGAAGAATATCCGCGAAGAAAAAGGGCTCACCTACGGCATCCACTCGGGGATGAATCATTTTCATCATGGAAGTTTCTGGGTGATCAGTGCAGAAGTCAATCAGCAGAATACGCAGCAGGCTATTGATGAAATCAAGAATGAAATTAAGGCATTGCAAGAGGTTCCAGTCCCAGCGGCCGAACTGGAGGTAGCACGCAATTATTTTATTGGTAGTTGGCAATCAGATAACGCTACACTTTTTGCGGTTGCCGATAAGATCATGAACATCCATGAATATAATTTGCCGGCCGACTACTATGACCGGCTTCTGGGGCATCTCCAGCGGATTACGCCGGAGCAAGTTCAACGAGTAGCCAACGCGCATTTTGGAAGTGATGATTTGTTGGAGATTCGTGTGAGGTAACTTTTGACTGCGCGAGGCAAGCACAAAATATTGAATGTTAGATGCTGAAGTGCTACGGGGGCAAACAAATATTGAAAGCTGCAGCACCTCAACAAGGTTATTTCCAGGGGCATTTAGTCTGTCCAATCAATTAGTTTTCCAAGGATCTATACCATATATTGCGGTAGATAAACAAATAATTTTTATGAGGAGCCTAGTTTCATGGATTAGTATATGTCTGCTCACTGGCGCGCTTGCTTGTTCCAGCGATCCGAAAGCCCCACAGTTCAGGGTCAAGAACGATCGTTCCACAAAAGCCAGCCTTCAAGTGAAGACTTCGGCGGGTAGTACCATCAACATTAACAATGTTGAACCTGGAACAACTTCAGCGTATCAAGGTGTAGCGGCAGGTGTGGTTGAAATTACGGTAGCGATTACGGGTGAGCCGGATCCTTATACGGCAAGCTTCGTGGCCTTGACGGACAAGACCTTTACCATTCTGATTTCCGCAACAACTCCTCCGACTGTCACTGTTGTTTCACCGTAACTGACTTCAAATGAACGCATGAAAGCCTTGGTTGATCCAGGGCTTTTTTGTTGGTAGCGGAGATGGTTGGGGTGGTCCCGACACCTTCGGACCGGCAGGCTTAACGACTCTGTTCGGTTCCGCCTCGCAAAAAGGCAAGATGTAAAATGCAGTGGCCCTGACACTTCGATATTCAAGATTCAAGATTGGATATTCGATATTTTCTTCTCTCTCGATTGCCTCAGGCCTTCATAAAATAAAAAACCCCAGCTCCATACGAAGTGGGGTTCTTTAATAAAGTCCCTCCTGCGCGAGACGCTCCGGCGGGCAGGCAGGCTTGTCTACCGAAGCCTTGGCGTAGGCAGACGACCCCGATCGAGACATCGGGGCAGGACCGGATTTTACCCCGA
>JANNAZ010000424.1:0-7063 GCA_031384895.1 Cyclobacteriaceae bacterium
TTGGCGGCCTCTTCCACTGCTTCACCACGGGCAAAATAAGAATCTGCCTCGCTCATTTTACTTTGGATCATGAGTTCCTGAATACGCGCTTCAATCAACGCAAGTTCCTGGGTTTTCGCTTCGATCTGTGACTCTTTGTCATTGAGTTCAGCTTCCTGCATATCGATGGTAACCTTCATATTTTCGTTCAGGTTACCCAGCTCATCCACGCGCTGCCGCAACTCCATAATTTCTCCGTTGCTCTTTTCCAGGTCGGCCTTGAGTTTCTTGATCGTTGCTGCGAAAGCATTGTTGCTTGCTTTTGATTTCTTCAACGACTTCTCCAGGCTGCCGATTTTTGACTGAGTCTCCTTCACATAGTTATTGAGGTCCTTCATCCGTGAAGTGTAATCCGAGTAGGTCGTTCCCTCAATCACATTTACACGGAGAAGTTGGCGATTCACATCAATGGAGTCCATCAGCGTGCCCACTTCTTGCAGAGTCTGTGCCATCTGCTGATTCAACTGGAGTTCAGTTTGAAGGGAATCGAGCTTCCCTTGCAGCCGCTCATTTTCCGCTCCTCCGCAACTCATCAGCATCGCGCTTATCACAATAACAAATAGGGTATTCTTCATGTTTCTTGGTTTAACTTCGGCAAAAGTACACCCCTTTCTCACGAGGAAAGATGCCTGTCCAAATAAATTTTAGGTGAATCGACATAATCGGCGCCAATCGAGTAAATTCGCGCGGATTTAGAAGAAGTTAGACCCTTTTTGATGCCCAATACCATCGTCGCACAGACGCGCATTGCTGACTTGGGCGGACCCCGCATCATCGTTATTGGGGGTGGTTTCGCCGGACTTGAAGTGGTCAGAAATCTGAAGCATGTCAAGGCGCAAGTCGTCTTGTTTGATCAGCACAATCATCATACGTTTCAACCCCTCCTCTATCAGGTGGCCACCTCTGGCCTCGAGACGAGTTCCATTGTTTTTCCTTTACGGAAACGATTTTCCCATCGGCCCAATTTCTATTTCCGCCTGGGCGAAGTCACACACATTACACCGGAAGAAAACACCATCGAAACGTCTATCGGCAAAGCCAAATACGATTACCTGGTGATCGCCTCGGGCGCCACGACAAACTTTTATGGCATGGCCGACGTGCAGAAGTATGCGATGAGCATGAAGACCATAGAAGACTCCATCCAGTTAAGGAACCACATCCTTCGCAACATGGAAAATGCACTGCTCACCGACAATGAGGAGTCGATGAACAGCTTTATGGATTATGTCATCGTTGGCGGCGGCCCAACAGGTGTTGAGTTGGCCGGCGCCTTGGCGGAACTCAAGGCTCACGTCTTCCCTAAAGACTACAACGAGTTGGATCTGTCACACATGGACATCTATCTCATCGAGGCAGGGCCCCGGTTGCTGAGCGGTATGTCGGAAATAGCGTCAAGAAAAGCCCTTCAGTACCTGAAAGAAATGGGCGTCGACGTCCGGTTGAATTGTGCTGTAAAATCGTACGATGGGTACGAATTGAAATTTAATGACAACGATCGCTTGATTTCGCGCACTGTTATATGGGCTGCCGGGGTCAAAGGAAATCCGATCTCCGGTCTCCTGCCTGAGGCACTCACCCGGGGAAACCGGTTATTGGTAGACACCTATAGCCGAGTCAAGGGAAGCGAGAATATCTTTGCTGTTGGTGACGTTGCTTTGATGGAGGGCGATCTGAAATTTCCCAAAGGACATCCGCAGATGGCGCCGCCAGCTATGCAGCAGGGAAAGCTGGTTGCGGAGAACATGGAGCGGCTGATTCTAAAGAAAGTGATGAAACCGTTTACGTATCGTGACCAGGGGAGCATGGCGACGGTGGGGAGAAATAAGGCTGTGGTCGACATGCGGACGTTCAAAACCCAGGGCTTCTTTGCCTGGTTTGTCTGGATGTTTATCCATTTACTATCTATCACAGGATTCAAAAACAAGGTCTTTACGTTCTTTAGCTGGTTTTTCAGTTATTTGTCCTATGATCGGAGCAATCGGCTGATCATCGGGAAGCCCAGAAACACAGACAATCCCTAGGCATGGAAGGATCCAAAGATGTAAGCAAGTATCAACTCACCGTCGCGGGTGTCCTGGTATCGCTGGGAATCATCTATGGGGACATCGGTACTTCGCCATTATATGTATTCCGATCCATCGTCGGAACGTCGGTCATTTCCGAGGAACTGGTACTCGGAGGAGCATCGTGTGTATTCTGGACCCTGACCCTGATCACCTCAACAAAGTATATTTACCTCGCCTTAAATGCAGACAACAAAGGGGAAGGTGGAATTTTTGCCTTGTACGCCCTCGTCCGAAAGTTCAAAGCAGGCTGGGTTATTTTCCCTGCCATCATTGGGTGTGCCACTATTATCGCGGATGGGTTCATCACCCCGGCATTTAGTATCTCTGCAGCCGTGGAGGGTCTGACCATCGACTACCCGGAGATCCCTACCATGCCGATTGTCATTACGATTCTAGTTTTGATTTTCGTCTTTCAGCAATTTGGTACCAATGTGGTGGGCAAGACATTCGGCCCGATCATGTTCACCTGGTTTTTATTCATTGGCTTCTTCGGCGCCATACAACTGGTTCAGAACCCTTCGGTGTTGCGTGCCCTCAACCCCATTTATGCATGGGAATTACTGACCCTGTATCCTGGGGGATTCTGGCTGCTAAGCGCTGTTTTTCTCTGTACCACAGGAGCGGAAGCACTCTACTCTGACCTGGGACACGCCGGTAAGTCAAACATCCGCATGGGTTGGATATTTGTTAAGATTTCTTTGCTGTTGAATTACTTTGGTCAGGCAGCGTGGCTGATCTCCAACAACGGTCAATTGCTTAACGGACGCATCCCGTTCTACTCCATCATCCCTGACTCTCTCCTCATCTTTGCCATCATCATTGCTACGGCCGCAGCCGTCATCGCCAGCCAGGCATTAATCTCAGGAACTTTTACGCTAGTTAATGAAGCCATGAAGCTGAAACTATGGCCAAGTACACGGGTGAGATACCCAAGCCAGATGAAAGGACAGATTTACATACCTGCCATTAATTGGCTTCTGCTCGCGGGAACGATCCTCGTGGTGTTGCGATTTGGAAAGTCGGTAAACATGGAAGGTGCTTACGGGCTTGCCATCACTTTCGACATGCTTATGACGACGACCCTCCTGGTGTACTATTTTACAACGGTGAAGAAATCGCGATTCAGGTCGTCTGTACTGGCCATCCTGTTTTTTACCCTGGAAGGAATGTTCTTGATTTCCAATCTGGATAAGTTCCAACACGGCGGCTCGTTCACGTTTGTCATCGCGTTGATCTTCTTTCTCCTCATGTTTATTCTGCTTAAGGCACGTGGACTGCGTGATCGCCATACAGAGTTTGTCGATCTCAAACATTACACACAACTTATTCAGGATCTTCAGGCCGATACAACCATTCCCAAGGAAGCCACTAACCTGGTTTTCATGGCTGTTGCCGACAGCAAGCGATACATCGATTCTAATATCATCTACTCAATCTTCAAGAAACGCCCTAAGCGGGCCGATGTCTACTGGTTTCTTCACGTAGATACAGTAGACAGTCCGTACACCTCAAAGTACTCGGTGGACACCATCGTGCCAAGAAAGTGCTTCTTCGTTCGCATCAAGCTCGGCTTTAAAGCGGATCACCGTGTGAATCTGTTATTTGCCCGCATCTTGCATGACATGGCAGAGAGCGCAGAGATTGATTTGGTCAGTCACTATGATTCGCTGCGCAAGCACAGCATGCCGGCAGACTTTAAGTTTATCATGCTGCATTCACTCGCGTCGGTTGACAGCGAGATCTCGACATTTGACAACCTGATTATCCAAGGGTATCGGTTTATCAAGAAGTACAGTCTCTCTACCGAGGAGATGTATGGCCTTGAGCTGGCGAATGTTGAAGTGGAGACCGTGCCGATCATGGTGGGACCTGTCGCGAAAGTGCGCATCAAACGCGAGAAGGAGGATGTAGAGCGGCAGAAGGAGATCGACTATCACAACCGGCCTTAATGCCCGGTATCGGACGGATTCGTTCAATTACGATCTTATCCGAAAGCAAAATCCGCTATTTCCATACTAATTATCCAGTATTGAGGTTGGCACTAGATTGGACTAGTGTGGGACGAGTTACCTTGCTAACCATCACACGCACATGCTGTTCAACTACTTCAAAATTGCTATCCGGAACCTCCAACGTAGCAAGACATACTCCTTAATTAATATACTGGGACTTTCCCTCGGGGTCACCTGCTGCCTGCTTCTTGCCCTATACATCGCAGATGAAGTCCGTTACGACAAACACCATGCGCGGCTGAACGACCTCTATCGCATAACGTCTCAATTTGATTCTGAGCGGGGATTGGACCGGCTTGCATCGACCTCCCCGCCTATCACCATGACGATGTGGGAAGAAATCCCTGAAGTGGAATCTGCTACCCGAATGTTAAACCCACCCGGCGTAGCCCAAAACCTGATTCGCTATGGTGATGCTATGTTTTATGAGAGTAACGGGTTTGTTGCCGATTCTACTGTCTTCGACATTTTCACGTATGAATTACTTCAAGGCAACCCCAAAACAGCACTGGTCGAGGCGCATTCTGTGGTTATCGTCGATCACCTCGCAAAGAAATTATTTGGTGCCGAATCACCCCTGGATAAAATAATTCATATCAGTCAAGGCGGGCCATCCGCAGACTACCGGGTAACGGGAGTGTTCAGTTCACGGTACAGCAGTCATCTCAATCCAAACTTTATCACCTCCATGACCAGTTCAGGCTGGGGTGAATATATTCGCGCAAGCAAAGAAGGATCCAACGAATGGGCTGGCAACAACTTTGTGCCAGGCTACCTGCGACTGGTGCCCGGTCACGACAAGGCCGCGGTAGAAGCAAAGATGAACCAGGTTCTGATCAAGCACGGCGCAGACGCCATGAAGGCCCTTGGTATTCACAAGACCCTGCACCTGGAGCCTGTGAAAGATATCTACCTGAAGTCAGACATTGGGCACAGTCCGCGAATCACCTATATCTACATCATCGCTTCGATTGCAGTTTTTATCCTGGTTATCGCCTGTATCAATTTCATGAATCTTTCCACGGCAAAAGCCAGCAAGCGTGCCACAGAAATGGGAATTCGTAAGGTCATGGGTGCGTTCCGCAGCTCGCTGATCAAGCAAGTGCTCGGTGAAGCCCTTGTTATTGTCATGATCTCGATACTGGTCAGTCTGATCTTCGTCCAACTTTCTCTACCACAGTTCAATCACCTGACAGGAAAACAGATTACCCTGGATTCAGGCTCAGCAGTTTTCTTTGGATTGGCTCTCGCAGGGATTGCACTCATTACCGGACTACTTGCCGGAAGCTACCCCGCCTTCTACCTTACTTCATTTCAGCCGGCTCAAGTGTTAAAAGGCAAAGCGGTTCTCTCCAACTCCAAGGGGCTGCTTCGCCAATCCCTGGTCGTCTTCCAGTTTGTCATTGCCATTGCCCTGGTCTGCGCGATGCTGATTATCACCGAGCAACTCCAGTATATGCAGAAAAAAGACCTTGGATTTAGCGCCGACGCACGCATTGTACTCCCGCTGCGAACGTACTCAGCACGGAACAGCTATCCCTCACTTCGCAAAGAATTGTCAAGAAACCAAAATATCATCAGTGTGTCAGCAGCTGATTACGTTCCTGGTACTTTTGTCTGGAGTGACAGAATGTACTATCCGGATGGTGGGAACATGGAGACCGCCATATTACACCGCCGCAACAATGTCGACGTCGGGTTTCTTGAATTGCTGAACATTCCCCTCATTGCCGGGCGCTCGTTTAGCGACAACCGCGCCCAGGAGAGTACCAGAAAGATCATCATCAACCGGACCTCAGCAAAGAAATTTGGTTTTGAGCCTGAACAAATCGTAGGCCGCTCTGTTCATTACGATTACCAGGGTGAAAAAGTAAACATGGAGGTTATCGGCGTCATGGAGGATTACCATCAAATGCCGTTGAAAGAAGTCATCACTCCCATGCTGCTTGAGATGCCGTCCGAAGCCACCCGCTATGAATTTCTCATCATGACTGTCAACAAGGAGCGCATCAATGCGACGTTGACCGAAATGGAAAAAGCATGGAAGGCAAACATCAATGACACACCCTTTGAGTATGTCTTTCTCGATGAGTCGCTGAGGAAGAATTACGACGAAGACCGCAAGGTATCCTCCATCATAACCAGCTTCACCCTGATTGCCATGGCCATCTGCTGTCTCGGATTGTACGGGTTATCCAGTTTTATGGCTGAGCGCAGAATTAAGGAAATTGGCATCCGGAAGGTCATGGGTGCAAGCCTGTCACAGATTGCGGGGATGATGTCCCAGGAATTCGTCAAACTGGTCTTCGTTGCTTTTGCACTCTCTGCACCCCTTGCCTGGTATGGCATGAGCCGTTGGCTGGAGGGATTTGCCTATCATGCACCCGTAAACGGTTGGGTGTTTTTCTATGTTGGAACCACTGCACTGGTAATTGCTCTTGCGACGGTCAGCTATGAATCACTCAAGGCCGCTTCCGCCAATCCTGTGCAGTCATTAAGAAACGAATAAATCAATCCACTCAAATTCCATAATCTTTTCCATCCATGCTTTTCAACTACTTCAAAATTGCCATCCGGAGCTTGCTCAAGAATCCAATATTCTCCTTTATCAACATTGCCGGTTTGTCCATCGGCCTTGCTTGCAGCATGCTCATTCTCCTCTGGGTTTGGGATGAGGTGACCTTTGATCAGTATTTTTCAACGTACGATAACCTCTATGAAGTATATTCCAATGCCTCCATCGACAAAGGCATTGTAACGGGGGAATCGGTACCGTATCAGGTAAAGGATGCATTGCTGAGCCGGGATGCGCGCATCAAACGAACTGTAAGAACCAATTGGGGCGAGGGTGCGTTGCTTGCCGTCGGCGACACCAAACTCAATAAGGTTGGCTTGTGGGTGACCGAGTCGTTCTTTGACATGTTTGAGTTTCAGATGCTCAAG
>JANNAZ010000031.1:0-5488 GCA_031384895.1 Cyclobacteriaceae bacterium
ATTCCTTTTGTATTGAATTTGAGTTGGGACACCCGGCTTCGGTGTTCCTGGAGCAAAGTACCGTTTTCAACCACAATGAAAGGAATGATTACTGGATCGACGCTGGATACACACACCTAATCGCGCGTCACAGCCAATTTGACTTTTCTGCCGGCACAAACCTGAATGGGGGTGGCCTAGATTTCTTCTTTTCGGTAGGTTATTCGACGCGTATTGGATTTAAGAAGGAAGAATTGCAATAGCCTTGATTTGAGGATTTGTGAATTCAGCGGTTTACCGATCAGATGTGATGAACTGCATGGTATGAAGTGAAGAAACGTGCATCCTCGACAAGTTAGCTTTTGCGTTCTTGAAACATTTCTGAGCCAAATTGAATGGAGATATTCCTATCTATCCGGGAGTTCTTCCCCCTCGACCCAGGGAGCGCCTGCATCCAGCAATGCCTTGGCAAGTAAGCCTAAGGTTGACTTGTTGGAAATAAGTTTGGACTGAATGCCCTTAAGCTCCGATTCAGCAATCTCCATGCTCCGTTTGTTTGTCGCAGTGGGCCCATAGGTGGAGTGACTTATCCCACGATTGACAGCAAACAGCCGGCCACCCGGTGTGGGTCTCGACTTTTCACCGGCAAGAGCCTTTGTGCCATCGCCATTCATCTGCTTATCCAATGCCAATAAATCCTGCCGTACCTGATTCAATTGGGTATCCAGATTTCCTGGATTTGCTTTTGCCCGTGACAGGGCCTTTTGCATGGCTACTATTGTGCCTAGTTCGTTGTTCAGCATAATTCCCAGTGCGGTATAGGTTCGTACTACATGCTCATATGTTCTCCAGAAAGCGGCTACTTCCTGTGGCGCAGCGCCCGGAAGCGTACCTTTTCTCATCTGTTCCACCTGGAATTGAACAGGCTTAGAAAGTTCAGTAACGACTCCATCCACTTGCTTGGAGAGTGTGGCCGTATAGGTACCTGGTGCAGCCATCAGCCCTTCTCCCAGGAATCCAAAATCGCCTGGACGATCATTTCTTAGGATAGCCGACATGGCAGGATACTTCAAGTCCCAGGCAACACGATGGAATCCCTTTTCATTTGGCCCCTCAATTCGCCGAACTACATTTCCAGCCGCGTCCTTAATAGTAAGTAATATCTGAGGCGCGGTTTGCCTGCTTTCCGTTTCGAGTGCATCCCATCCAGGAAAAGGAATATTCTTGTTCTGCTTTCTCAAGGGCTTTTCACTTTCTTTTCTCAAGGACTCTTTTGTTTTCAACCCATCCTTCAAATAGTAAGTAAGGACAGCGCCAAAAGGTGGATTCGGTGAAACATAGTGAGAGGCACCCTGGGTTCCCTTTTGATCATCAAAACTCAGGTGAGATCGCGGGACATACCACCAGGCTTTTCGGGTACTGAAAAGGGTGGCTTCCTGTGACAACTGTTGTTCGGAAACTTCCCGAAGCGGGCTATAGTCATCAAACACAAAGATACCGCGGCCAAAAGAACCGCCTACCAAATCATTCTCATGCTTTTGAATAGCCAAATCGCGGAAGGAAATGGTGGGCACACCGCCTTGCAGTTTCATCCACTTTGCCCCGCCGTTGATCGTAAAATAGATTCCGAACTCAGTTGCTGCAAACATCAACTCCGGCTTCACGTGATCCTGAACGACCCTCCAAATGAGGGTTCGGTCGGGGAGGTTGGACCGAATGGATTGCCATGTCTTTCCGCGATCAGCGCTTTTCATCAGGTAGGGATTAAAATCACCGTTCTTGTGATTATCCATGGCGACATACACGACGTTGGCATCATGCAAGTCAGCTTTGATATCGTTAACAAATGCGGTGGCCGGTATACCAGGCATTGTACCCACTTCAATTTTCCGCCAGCTGGATCCACCATTTTCAGTAACCTGAATCAGTCCATCATCCGTTCCTGCATAAATCAAGCCTTCCTGTTTTGGTGACTCGGATAATGAAGTTATAGAATTGTAATTGGACATAGCGCCAACATCCCACGGCTCATTCCAACTCTGGGTCTTTCCCATAATGGGAAGGGTAAGCCGGTCCTGGTTGCGGGTCAGGTCTCCGGAGATGGCGGTCCATTTATCTCCCCGGTTATCCGATCGCCAAACGCGTTGTGATGCAAAGAAGATGCGGGCTGGAACGTGCGGACTAACGAGAATCGGGGAGTCCCAGTTAAATCGCTCATAGTTTTCGTTGGCTTCAGGTTGAGGCTGGATATCAACGACTTCACCCGTAACGTGGTCTATGCGGGACAACGTCCCCTCTTGTCGTTCGGCATACATGATGTTCGGATTTCCCGGTTCGGTGGCCGGTTGATGCCCGTCCCAGTCCAATACAATTCTCCAGTCGGCATTTTGTATTCCGTGCACGTTGTCGGTACGGGAAGGACCACCTTCCGTGCTGTTATCCTGGGTACCTCCGAATATATTGTAGAATGGTTCTTTGTCATCAACAGCCACTTTGAAGAATTGGGTGACGGGAAGATTCTCCATGAAGCGCCAGGTTTTTGCCAGGTCATAGCTTTCATAAACACCCCCATCGGTCCCCACCAGCAAGAAGTCCGGATCATTTTTCTTGAACGCAAGCGCGTGATTGTCGCCGTGACGGTTTTCGGTGTTGAGGAAAGAAAATGTTTTTCCACCGTCATCAGAGACTTGAATCGTGTAGTTCATCAGGTAGAGCCTTTCAAATTGATGAGGGGATGCGTATAGCTCCTGATAGTAGTGCGCGCCGGTTCCGCCCGATACGACATCGGATCTCTTCACCCACGAACTACCCCGGTCCTCCGAGCGATACAACCCTCCGGTTTTCAGATCCAGTTCAATATCGGCATAAAGGATGTCTGGCTGTTGAGGAGAAATGGCTAATCCGATCTTGCCCATGTTAGTCGTGGGCAGACCAACGGATAACTTTGTCCAGGTCTCACCACCATCAGCACTTCGGTGAAGACCCGATCCTGGGCCTCCGCCCATATAGGCGGCCACGGTGCGATGCCGTTGCCAGGTGGCTGCGTAGAGCCGGTCAGGATTTCGTGGGTCGATAGCGATATCGGTTGCGCCTACCCATTCAGCATCTCCCAATGTTCTCTTCCAGGTCTTACCCCCGTCCAATGACTTGTATACTCCGCGCTCTCCGCCTTTCGTCCAAAGCGGACCCTGGGCCGCCACCCAGATGATATCTGAATTACCGGGATGGACAATAATCTTTGAAATATGCTCTGATGTTTTCAATCCCATGTTGGTCCAATGGGCACCATCGTCATCGGATCGGTAGACCCCGTCTCCATATGCGACGTGTCTTCCGCCCACATTTTCTCCTGTGCCGACCCAAACGATGTGTGGGTTCCGTGCATCGATGGTGACGCATCCAATGGAATAAGATTTTTGCTCATCAAATACAGGTGTAAAGGTTGTGCCGCCATTGGTTGTTTTCCATACTCCGCCAGAACCAACGGCTACATACCAAAAGTTCCCATCTTCCGGATGGATGGCGAGATCGGCAATACGACCTGACATCAATGCAGGCCCAATATTTCTGATATTCAACCCGGCAAAAGTCGTATCGGTCATTTGACTTACAGAATTTGCTGCCTGTGGTTTGCTTGTCCCGCGTTGAGAAAATCCAATGCTAGCTGAAAGTAGAAGCAACAGGAGGATCAGGAATATCGAGTTTTTCATAATGGTTGATTAAGGTCGGTCAAAATTTGGTTCAGGGCACATTACAATCTGATGATGGTGGTGCTATCAGAAAGGTAATGTAGTGAATTAATGATGTTGATGGAATGAAAATTACTCAGCCGGAGATGTATTCTAGGTAGAAGAACTGGGCTGTCATAAATAAGCCAACGGACTTTCGGATATTGCACCTGGTTGTTCAATAGTTTGTCAATTATAGAAACTTGTCCATGAATCTTACCGCGCTTTCCCGTACAGTTGTGAAACCTAACTACGCCCTGCTCACGCCCGAAAGCAGGGTTCCCAGCGAGGTTCCAGGCTGGGTCAACGCCAAAGTATTTGTGCAAATCAGTGAGGCCCTGGGGGCAGGATTTTGTCAGATGCTGGTTGACACACAAAGTAACTTTAAGGAGACTGGCCAAACTGAAATTTCTCAAGTCTTTATATACGTCCTGCATGGCGCGGGTGAAGGAAATGCCGGAGGGACCCACAAGCATATGGGACAGGGACACTTTCTGTATGTTCCGGCTGGAGCGCGTTACGAGCTTTCCTCTTTTGAGCCAGGCAGCCAACTTTTGATATTTCAAAAAGCTTACAAGCCGTTAAAGGGCCAGTCAGCGCCTGCTGCTTTGTTCGGTGATTCAGGAGTCATTGCAGCTTCTGCATTCATGGATGATGAAGCGCTCCAGCTTCAGGCTTTGCTTCCCAACCATCCGGCATTTGACATGGCGGTGAATATCTTCACGTATCATCCGGGTGGTCACTTGCCTTTTGTCGAAACGCATATCATGGAACATGGACTCATGTTTCTTAAAGGTCAGGGCATTTACATGCTTGACCATGATTGGTATCCGGTGAGAAAGGATGACTCCATCTGGATGGGCCCCTACTGCCGGCAGTGGTTTACCGTGGTGGGCAAGGAGCGTGCAGTGTACATTTACTACAAGGACGTCAATCGTTTACCTGCCAAAGAATAATTTACCTTTCAATTGCCCCTTGTGGTTCGGTAGACAAGCGGGTTGCAGTTTTACTTATATATAATTGATATTTGCCCTTCGATGATCCGGGGGATGGGACTTCTCGCTGTGCTGATGTCGGGCTCGCTGGCCTACGGCCAGACCGAGGTGTTGAGTTCTTTGCCTAAGAAGGGGAGCTACGTGTACTATGGTCAGCCCGCTTTTGAAGATAATTCATTCCTCCTGGAGGAGGCCATAAACCAGGAGAAAGGGATTGAGCAGTATGTATCTAATTTCTACTTCGATAAAGTTCAAGGCGGAGATTTTCTTTTCAGCTTTAGTCAGGACATACCGCTGGGCGGTCAACGGCACCAGCTCAATTACGCGCTGGTTTATCATGTTCAAAAAGCTACGCCAAGCCTTGACCACAACAGCGGATTAGGCGACGTTACCCTGGGTTATCATTTCATGCTTTCGGGCAAGAAGGATTGGGCCATGGTGGTTCCGGGAATTACGGTCATACTTCCGACTGGTAAATCAATTCAGGGTCAGGGCATTGGCGGATTGGGCGCCCAGTTTAGCGTGGCAATTACGAAGAGAATCTCACGCAGGCTCATCACGCATTACAACATCGGGTATACGTTTATTTCAGACGCCGATGGGTACTCATCGAACAATACAGGTGCACCTGTACTGGCTTATGAGAAAGACCTTCAGTACAGCAACCTTGGAGTTGGAATCAACTGGTATGCCGCGCGAAAAATCATTTTGTTTGCTGAGTATGGATCAAATTTTATCAGCGACATCAAAGACGATGGATCCGTAGGTCATACCCATTTGGCATCG
>JANNAZ010000072.1:0-1500 GCA_031384895.1 Cyclobacteriaceae bacterium
GCGCATCCTCGACCGGCCGCGTAATCACTTCTTCAATTTCATCCGGCGTTGAACCGGGATAGGGGATTTCAACACCCATAAACGGGAACGTGATGTCCGGAAACTGTTCCAGCGGCAGCAGCCGTGCGCCGACCAGTCCGATCAACGCCAGCGCGATTGTGATCATCAGCGTCGTGACCGGCCTGCGCAGTGCGGTCTCGGCGTGCTTCATACCGGCACCACTGCGGCTGCGCGCTCAGGCTCGCGCCGTGGCGCGCGATCCAACAGCGAGTAGAGCACCGGGATCACGATCAAGGTCATGAAGGTGGCAACCAGCATGCCGCCGATAATGGTGACGGCCATGGGCCGCCGGATTTCCGCGCCTTCGCCCAGTGCCAGCGCCATCGGCACCAGACCGAGGATGGTGCTGATACTGGTGATCAATATCGGTCTGAGACGCGTCTGGCCGGCGACAATAATGGCTTCCAGTTTATCGAGGCCCGTGCTGCGCGCCTGGTTGATCGCATCGACCAGCACGATCGCGTTGTTGACCACGATGCCGGCTAACAAAATGAGTCCGACGAATGCCACGGCGTTGAGACTGACGCCGGTGACCAGCAGCGCCCAGACGGCGCCTATCAGTCCCATGGGAATCGTGAACAGAATGACAAAGGGATGCAGCAGGCTTTCAAACTGCGAGGCCATGACCAGATATACGAGGAACACGGCGAGGCCGAACGCGAACAGCAGCGACCGGAAACTGTCCGACATTTCCTCGCTTTGGCCTGTCACCGTGGCGGTGATGCCCGGTGGCAGCGGCGTGTCGTTCAATAACTGGCGCGCGACTTCGGTGGCGCGTCCCAGATTGCCGTCCGCCGGGCTCGCTGACAGGATCGCAACCCGTTCCTGGTTGGCGCGGCGAATCTCGGCCGGGCCGGTGGCCAGCTTGATATCTGCAACCGCAGCTAACGTGACCGGCTTGTCCGCGCCCGGGTTCACGATCAGGCTGCGCACATCCTCTATCGTGGCATCGCGCGCATCGATACTGCGCACTAACACGTCGATCTTGCGGTCGCGCCAACGATAGCGTGTCGCGACATCGCCGCGGACGCTGGCGACCACGCGATCCGCGATGTCACGGACGCGCAGGTCAAGTTGTGACGCGCGCTCCTGATTAAAAATGATTTGAATTTCGGGGTGTCCGCCCTCGACGCTGGAGCGCAGATCGTCAAAAGCGCCGCTCTGCTGCATCTTGTCCTTGAGTGATTGCGCGGCCAGCGACAAACGCTGCAACTCATATCCTGACAGCACGATTTCCACCGGCGTCGCGAGCGTGAACAGGGCCGGCCGTTTGAATTCAAACTGCACGCCCGGGGTCGCCTCGAGCGTCCTGCGCAGTGCCGACATCGCCGCCTGTTCCTCGGTCGCCCCGGCAGGCTGCTGCAGCGTGACCGCGATTTCGCCGACGTTTTCACCGGAGTCGACCGGATTGGCATCCAGGCGGTTGCCGGTACCGGCCAC
>JANNAZ010000087.1:0-3109 GCA_031384895.1 Cyclobacteriaceae bacterium
TGTTGTCGATCTTATCGGTGTACGCGTTTGTGATCCGCTCACGGTCAGCGGTACCGTAGTTTTCCAGCATTTGCGCCACAGGAGCATAAAACAAATGGTCTTTCACGGGTGCAGTTACAAAGCCATCTTACTGCGGAATCATTTTCTTGATGAGCACCTTCGGCAAAACAAGGCCTCGTGTCACGCCCTGTTGCATTTTCATCATGGCAGTGTCGAGAAAGGGAAGGAAAGCGTCCACCCTGCGGAGCCAGGTGTCATAATCTTCAACCGTCTGGAACGGTTGTAGACTTCTTCCGCCAGCCAGCTGTGAAAAGTACAGGTGCAGCGATTGGATTTGGAGCAGCGGCATCAACTCAAAGTTGGGCATGTCGTACATCGGCGAAGCGATGGTGACCAGTGGGTTGGTCAAGCCTTCGAGTTTGACGGAACAGTCCCATTTCATCACACCCATGCTCATCCACTGGGAAGGTGTGACCTGCGTGGAATCATAGCTTGCCAGCGCATCCAGGTAGTGGCGATAGTTGCTAATGAGGTCCTTGCGGTAGGGTGTCGAAATATAATTGGCTACCTGATCATTGTACTTTCTTTCTCCAGCCTTAGTCGCCTCGATGGGATTGATGCGCTTTCTAAAATCGTAGTACTCCTTAAAAAGACTGTCGATAGGTTGTATGGATGCGCTGGAGTGAGGTTTTTTTTCTGAACAAGCTACCGTGATGAGCACGATGACCGTGAGCAGTAGATAGGAGCGGGGCGTTTTCATAGCATATTCGTTTTGTGGAGGATACAGGTTGCAAGTAGCAGGTTTCAGGTGTGTTAAAGTCATAAAGTCGATATCAGCAGACTAGGTCTTGCTACTTGTCACCTGTTACTTGCGACCTGTTACTCTTCCCCTCCAAAATTCCCTGGCAACGAAATCAGTGGCCCAAAGAACAAAGCGTTGAGAAATAGTTTGTTCGTTCCATACCAGGTTCCGCGGAAATTTGGATTGTCAGAGAAGAGAATGACGCGGCCTTGACCTTCTGTGCCCAACAGAATTGCAGCGGAGTTAGCTACCTTTTTCAATTCTGATTTATGAATGTATCCACCGATGAGTGGGCTTGAGCCGTATTGCGCAATTGTGTTATACGCGGTCTTGCTGGGTTGTAAATAGGTTCTGCCATTTCGGTAAACGGACACTTTCCGGTCGGTATACCCAAAGCCGATGGGGTTAGTAATATCCAGTTCCACTTGGAAGATGGAGCCACCGATCTGCCGAGCTCCTTCTGTATCGGAAGCCAGGTCGAAGTCTATGCGCTTGGGGCTCTTTACTGTGTCCGTAGATGAAAGTTTTTCCTTAACAATACCCTGCTTGATGGCCCACTCAGAGGCGGTCTTTAGGGTTATCAAGGTGCCGCCTGCCTGAACCCAGCTCTTGATTTTATCAACAGTTGGTTTGTCAGTAGGGTAGGTGCCACCAACCATGACAATCACATTGTAGTTGCTAAGGTTTGCGCGGCCAAGAAGCGAGATATCGGATTTTGTAATGGGAATCCCTACCCGCTGATCTAGCAGATGCCAAACTTCACCGGCTTCCGATGAGGTGACGCCGTTGCCAATGGGCATCAGGACTTTGAGCATAGGTACCGTTCGTATGTTGCCGGAGCCCAGGTCTATCCCTTTGGATGTTAGCCCGGATTCAACGGAATAAAAATCAAGTCCGGTTGCCAAGCTTACGCCCTTGACTGCCTCCAGAAGTTTATCGCCGTCAATTTTTTGTTGCTGAACGGAGATGACCAGTGTACCACGTGGGAATGTTTTTTCAACGCCGCCCGCCTGGATCGTAAAAGGTTTGAAGCTGGTGCGGACGATAACATCCTTCATCTGCAACTGATAGATTGCCTTGTGTGCATTGTAGTCGGTAATGTCCATCAAGTAGGCATACGTACTCTTCGTCACTGGACTGGCTGTCTTTACGGGTGAGGATTTTATTGCATTTCCCTTTGTGAATGTACCGCGCAATTCTCCGTGCGGCATGTTGAAGGCGTGCACCAACGACCAAGTGGACGCATCGTAAAAGGTACTGTCGCGATAGGTTATGTCCTTTTCAAATGCCGACCGTACCATGATGTAGTTGGTCTGCTCAGTTGGCACCACGTAAGCTTTTGATTTCTCAAACGACTTCCCGTTCACGGTGACGGATTGACCAAGTTCGTACACTTCGATTTGGTGCATCAGTAGGAGGTTGATAAAGGCTGCTGTACGAGTTGCATCTTGGGGGTCACCAAAAACATATCCTTTTATCGGGCTGGCTTTGGCCTGGGCCATCGCCGAGCTGAAGAAATTCTGTCTCAGTTTACGCAGTAGTTCTTTTTCGCCAGCAGAGCCACGAATAGTGGCCAGTGACGCCGTGAATTGATTTCGGATGGTGAAGGCAAAGCTGATGGGTATCGTTGAAGTTTCCTGAAGATGTCCACGCGAACTTGCCTGTTCAAAAAGAAATCCGATGCCGCCGTAGAAATTTACATAGCTGGAGCCGTATCCGGGATAGAGTTTATCAAAGGCCTCTTCCGTGAAATACATTGAGCCAATGGAGTTCATTCCTTTGGAGAAGTACTCGGCGAATTTCGGATGCACTACATCGTAGAGGAAGGGCGGCACCACGGGGTTGTTGCTGGAGTATTTGCCTGGATCAAAATAGAAAGTGGACGTGCTTCCCATTTCGTGGTGATCGGTCATGACATAAGGTCGCCATTGATGAAAGAACCGCACCCGGTTCTTACTTTCCGGATGGACGCCGAGAAACCAGTCGCGGTTCAAGTCAAACCAGTAGTGGTTTGTTCGCCCTCCTGGCCAGGCTTCGTTGTGTTCACGGTCAAGTGGGTCAGCTACAGGGGGTGAACCTTTGTGCATGTTGGCCCAATGGGTATGACGGTCACGGCCATCGGGATTGTAAACCGGATCCAGCAGGATCACCAGATCGTTGAGCCAACGGGTCGTCTCTTCATCTTCGCTGGCCGCCAGGTAGTATGCGGTTATCATCGCTGCTTCTGAGCTGGAGGGTTCATTGCCATGGACATTGTAACCCAATTGATTGATCAACGGAATATCCGCACTGTTGTCAAGGTTTTTC
>JANNAZ010000108.1:0-8805 GCA_031384895.1 Cyclobacteriaceae bacterium
CGCGAAGAAAAATTGGCACTTGGTAATGCCACCAAATGCAAGAGCCTGAATGAGCTGCTTGCTATTGCTGATGTAGTTACACTGCACGTCGACGGAAGAGAGGTTAATACCAACCTGATTGGGTCGGAGCAGTTTAACAAAATGAAGGATGGGGTCATTTTTCTCAACCTGAGCCGGGGACATGTCGTCGATGTAAAGGCCCTCCGTGACAACATAAAATCAGGGAAGGTTGCAGGCTGTGCTGTGGACGTGTTCCCGCACGAGCCCATCGACAACAACGAAGAGTTTGTTTCTGAATTGCGAGGGCTTCCCAACACTTTGCTCACCCCCCACATTGGCGGAAGCACGGCAGAAGCCCAGGAAAATATTGGCTTATTCGTTCCAGGAAAACTGATGGACTACATCAACACGGGAAGCACAAGCAACAGCGTAAATTTTCCAAACCTGACCTTGCCTACGCTGGAGAATGCGCACCGTTTGATTCACATCCACAACAACGTTCCCGGTATCTTGGCGCGCATCAACCAGGTATTGGCCGATCACGACATCAACATTGCCGGGCAATACCTGAAGACCAATGAGTTGATTGGTTATGTGATCACGGACATCAACAAAGATTACAACAAGGATGTGATCAAGAAACTCCGGGCGATCGAGCATACGATCAAGTTCAGGGTGTTGTACTAGCGCGACAAGACGCTGCTGGGTCCCGGCAGTTTCGTTCTGCTGTCATCCCGGCGCCTCTGCCACGTCATCCCGGCGTCTCTGCCATTGTCATCCCGGCGTCTCTGCCGGGACGGGAAAAAAACCCACCCAGACTGGAGAGGAGTTTCTGAACCTCTTTACTGACAAGTTTTGAGCTGCTTTCAACCGCAACCTTCTTCTGTTAACCTGCTTTTTGGGCGAGGACCGGGTCCGCAAGCGGGTCCGGGTTGAAGCCAGATTTTGTCTGATCGCTTCGCTCGGTTCTGTTTTACTATGTTAGGTTCAGCAAACGTGTCCCAAATCCGAGTGGGTTCCTTGGTTCAAACGTACACAAAATTTTGAGCGTGTCAAGTATTGATTTCCTGAGAGTTTTTTGGTAGCGAAAAGAAAACCGGAGGCGCCCAGCAAGCCCCTGGCATTCTGAACGATCCGGTTGTTCAAACTTTTACTCATACACTTTTGGTTTTAAGTTTCACATCGTCAGCATCAACTCACCTGACGCGCCAGGTGGTCTTACTGCGTTGCTTGGGTCAAATGTGTGAGGATGCCGGCGGGCCCGTTCCGGATTCGGTAAAAACAGGTAGAACTTGGTATAAATCGGTAAAAACGGGTAGTAACGCGTAGAACATTGCACAACTTTTTACTTGCGCTCAATCCTAACCAGCACAAAGCAGCCAGCCATCAGGTAAAAGCAGCCAGCGAGCAGCCAAAAGCAGCCAGCGAGCAGCAAGCCCACAGCCGGAAAGCAGCCAGACATCTCACACACATCTCACAGACATCAGCCAGCCGTCAGCTACAACGCAGCTACCAGGCAGCTACCAGGCAGCTACCAGGCAGCATAAAACCAGCAGAAAGATTTGGTGAATGATGACTTTGGTGACCACTCTGGCGCGGCGTCTGTGACGCGTGCCCACCTGCTCTTGGATGCGAAGCATTGATGCCACTGTCATTCAATCCCAAGCATAGCCTATCCAACCAACTCAATCTCAATCAATCCTTTGCCTCCGTCATAATTCCGTGCCGAACTATAAAGATAATCACCTGGCACACTCTGGCGCGGCGTCTGTGACGCGTGCCCAACTGCTCTTGGATGCGAAGCATCGATGCCACTGTCATTCGATCCCAAGCATAGCCTATCCAACCAACTCAATCTCAATCAATCCTTTGCCTCCGTCATAATTCCGTGCCGAACTATAAAGATAATCACCTGGCTCTCTAACAAATCTCCTCGGCCACCGGATTATTATGTATGTATTCAAGTCTTTGCATAGTGAACTTCCCTTTGGTCAACAGCACAGGGTGATTCCCGTCCTGCCATACCTTATAATTCACGACCCGTCGCAATGAATCCGCCTCTTCTTCAAATAATTTTAGAATCCACTCCCGTCTGCTCTCCCCTGGCTGATCAATTGCCTTTATCAACGCCTTCGACGTAAACTTCTTGAAATCCCGCATTATTCCCGGCAACGGCACACTCTGGCGCGGCGTCTGTGACGCGTGCCCAACTGCTCTTGGATGCGAAGCATCGATGCCACTGCCACTCAATCCCAAGCATAGCCTATCCAACCAACTCAATCTCAATCAATCCCTTGCCACCGTTATAGTTCCGGGCGGAAGTATAAAAATAGTCACTCAAGATCATTTTTCACTTTGACTATTTGTGGCATCAATTCTTCGCTTTCGATACCGACAGGCGTCATAGACGCCGCGCCAGAACCCTGACGGAACACGCGCGCCAGATAGGGGTTGAACCCGCGCGCAAGATGGGGTTTTTTGGTAGGGAAAGAGAAACCGCAGGAGGCGTTTTGGTTCAGGCCACCATGAAAGGCAGAAAGATTAGCTGAAGCTAACGTTACATCTCTAACGCCTCTCGATCCACACACGTAGCGCTTCAATGGGCCTGGCTTCTCCCCTGGTGCCAGCGAATTGTCCGTTCTCTGAGACTTGAGAAGTTCCGAGGTTCTTCAAATGGACCTGATACTTGATTGAGTACGCAGCGGCATCACTCCCGACGAGTCGAAAAGCTACTCCCTCCAGCCTGAGCCCTTTCCCGCGAGTTCCACAGTAGACCCTTTGTGACCACCAAGGCGTGTCACCTGTTTCTGCAATGTGACCCATGTATTCAACCCCGACATTAGCTATTCCAGTTTCCATCAACGCAAAACCCTCCATCCGCCTATTCTCACCCAGCGTGCCGCACCAGTCCGAGCCCTCACACAGCACATCGCCAATGTCCTGCAGGTGCACAACCATTGTGAGCCGTTGCTGCGGATATGACGTTGCTTCAGCACTGCGTTCAAGTGACGCAAGTCTGTACAGGGATTCAGATATGTGACTAACGGTTGGAACTTGAGAAATAACCACCCTGTTCTTCTCCCTATAGGTGTGTATAATTACCTCAGGCTCAGAAACCGTTATTGCACTCAAAATGGGTATGGGTGCCCACAACTCAAACGCGGCGAATTCTATTCCTGGCCGGTTCGGATTGTGCACTTTAAGTTTGATCTTGGTGGGCAAAAAACCCCGTATCGGAAGTATCCACCTTCCGTACTTTCCCACCGGTATTATTTCATTGTCCAATGTGGACAATTCATAGTCATTGGCATATCTCAAGGGTCCATTCTTGGAAGCCTTGATAGATAACCTTCCATTGACATACGTAGGTCCAAATGCATGCAATGACAAGACTACGAACACTATCAGCAGTGCGAGCGCGATGATATTTCTAACAAAAGGACTAAATGACTTAAGGTTTTTGTCCAAAAAGGAAAGTATTCGAAGGGTCGGAACTGCACCTTCCTTATCGGCGGGTCTTGGGCTCATAGATTTGGTGGTTATTGGGATAGAAAGATTAAACAACCCGCAGACATTAATTCTCAATCGTAGGTGTAACTCCTACCTATAATGTGCCAGTCCAAAATCCACTACTATGTTGCGGAAAATTAATCCAAAGACGATGCCACGAAATCACAACACCAACCAGGCTGGCGGCAACTGGACACCAGAGCAGGTCAAAGAAGTTTGGGAAAAAGGTACACCAGCCATTGGCTATTCCAAAGATCTATGGCGCCATGACAAATGTGGTGCAGTCATGAAATGGACAGACCATGGGAATAGGGACTCCAAGTCAGGATGGGAGATAGATCACATCAACCCTGTATCCAATGGAGGTTCAGATTCCATTGGCAATCTGCAGCCACTGAATTGGGAGAATAATGCAAAAAAAGGCGACAGCCTGAATTGGAAGTGTAAATAGTCTCGCGAAGACCGAAAATGATCCACTACTCCATATGGCGCGCGCTTGTAGCGCGCCTGTTGAAAACGATGTTCGAAGTGGGTCGGGATTGTAAATTATTGCAAATCCCGACCAACGCGGATGGGATTACTCCCTCATCTTTTCTGGGTCTTGGCGACTGTCAAAAATATCTGTAATGACAATGGCTTCATCCCCGACCTTGTAAATGATTTTATAATTGCCTTCGATGACTCTCCGGTGGGATTGTCCCAAGTGCTCCAAATACTCTTCCTGCTGTCCTATGTAAGGATTTTCTACAAGCTTATCCGCCTTAGCCAATATCCTATCTCTTATCTCATTTACTTTTGCTGTAGGTACTTCAGGCGGAAAAAAATCCATGCATTCCTGTAAACTGATAATAGCCTGTTCGGTATAGACTAACTTCATCTATCTCTTACCGGTTGGTGCGCCGACTCGCCTCTTCCTTGCTGAACACCCGGCCAGCTTTGATATCTTCTTCCGACTTCAACGCACGGATGGTTAACTTTTCTTTCAACATTGGATTCAGGCCAGTCTTTATTAAAATCGTACGGATGGCTTGCAGCACACTCATATCCGTTTCGTGTTCGATCATTTGCTGAAGCTCTGTCTTAATCTCTACTGCACTCATAAGTCATGTTTTTATGCTCTTCAAAGTTAACGATTAATACATCTATTTCGTCTCCTATTAACCTAATCTGGCGCACGTGTACCCCCTCATGGCGCGCGCTTGTAGCGCGTGCCCACTGAAAACTCAGATCGAAGATACGAATTACAGCAAAACAAAATCGATAGCAAGATGCGCTTCCCTTCGTGGTAGCATATTTTTTTGGGTAACGATCAACGGCCTCTGGTATCATTGTTTCAAGAACGTTTTCACCCCGTATGCCGTATGGCGCGCGCTTGTAGCGCGTGCCCGTTGAAAGCGTTGTTCGAAATTACGAATTGAATTATATAAAATCGACAGCAAGATACGCTTCCCTTCGTGGTAGCATATTTTTTTGGGCAACGATCAAAGGCCTCTGGTATCATTGTTTCTATCTACGCTCTCACCGGCACGCGCCACAGGCGTCGCGCCATAGTTAAGAGGACATGCGCGCGCCATAAGGGTTATGGTGATGTTCCTTATTAGGAACAGTTAGGTGTAAAATTGTCGTGGGGCTGCCGGGCCAATTTGGCTCACCCCCTTATGGCGCGCGCTTGTAGCGCGTGCCCCTTGAAAGCGTTGTTCGAAAGTACGAATTGCATTATATAAAATCGATAGCAAGCGGACCTTTCCGTCTACTTCCGTAATCACCCGCAGAACTGTACAAATAGTCTTCCGGCTCCCCAACAATCTCAGACGCCACTGGGTTGTTGTGAATGTAATCCATCTTCTGCCGTGTGAATTTGGCCTTCGTCAGCAACTCAGGATGATTGCCATCTTGCCAGACCTTGTAGTTGGTCACTCTCTCCAGGTGATCCGCCACTTCCCCCTTATGGCGCGCGCTTGTAGCGCGTGCCCGTTGAAAGCGTTGTTCGAAGTGGGTCGGGATTGCAAACCGATAGCCAGTAACGTTCCGCTGCAAAATACAAACCCGCGCACCACCCTAACCCCTGAAGAGGCCCACCGCACGACACCACCTGTCACCACAAGCAGGAACTTTGGCACAGCGCCTTCAATCTTCGATCTTAAACCTTCGACCTTCAACTTTAAACTTTAAACCTTCGACTTTAGACCTTGCCCTCATTCCCAAATGGGCACCCTATCTTCCCGCTCCAGCCTTCAACTTATACTGCACCCCCACTCTCGCCTTCAGCATCTCTGGAAACCCGTCCTTTAAACTCTTTTCAAAATTGTAGAGCATCTGGATATTGCCAGTCCATTGTTTCCCAAGTTTAAAATTCGTCTGGATACCGGTGTGGAACGTCCAGCGCCAGTCGCGGGTGGTGGACTGGTCGGGCCCTCCCGTCGATGTTCCATTGTAGATCGGAACGAAGGGGGGTGGGCTGGATCTGGTGATGCTGTTGCCATCTACTTCGAAGCGCAGGTGCACCGACTTAAAGGTTTTCACCACCGCAAACATAGAAGTACCCCAGACTGGATTGTGCTGATCGAATCGCATGTCTCTGGTATTTAGTCTCACCCTGTAGATGGCGCCCAAACCTGCCTCCAAACGACCTGTGATACGGTAAGAAGCGTTGGGGTAGAAATCAAGAAGCAGCGTATCGCCCACGACCTTGGGCCCTGTATGCAGGCCGATCCGAAACCTTTCACGGAAAGGCATTCCTTTCAAACCGTTGTGTGGGAGCCAGTCATTCTTTTTGATTTCGGAGAGACTACCCAGTGAAGCATACTTCTTTTTGTATTTGCTCATCTGACTCATTGCTCCCTGTACGGAGGCTTCCTGCCCAGCAAAATGATTCACGGCTTGTTCTTTCAAAGCCTCGGGGTTTTTCATCTGCTCCACCAACTTTAGCGTTTCTTTCTGCTCTTTCAATTTATCTGCCTCACTCAGCGCCTTTGCGGCCTCATTCACCTCGCCCAACTGCCCCACAGCTTTCTCAGCAACGGCCCCGGGATCCGTGGTGAGCGCTCTCACTTCAGCCAATTGGCCGTTGAGTGCTTTTTGGTGGTCAGGCATTGAAGGCATGTTTCCATTCCATCCAGCAAGTTGATCGTTGCTGGGTACGGCAAGGTTACCGCCCACAGCGCTCAGGTCATCCGTTAGGCCCAGGGAAGAAAAATCCCCGGTGTTAAGAGCGGGTATGCCCGGCATTTCCGGTAATGAACTAGATGGAGGCTTAAAACCAGGAACGTTGCCTGCGGTTGGCAGGTTGGCACTTGGAAGATTGACACCCTTCATCTGATCCGTGAGGGTGGGATCAAGACCAGGAGGTTTTATTCCCGCCGAGTCGAGATTGAATTTCTCCCGTACTCCCTTCATCCATGTATCATATCGGGTGAAAACATTTTTCTGCAACGCTTCTTGCTTCCCTCCCACTTCCCCGAGCAAGCCTTCCTTTTTGCGTAAAAGGCTGTCGGAAAAACTTGTAATCCGGTCGGCAGATAAGTTGAATGACCTTAGGCTATCCAATTTGCGCGTGATGCGTTGTGGGGAAAAACGGTCCTCAATTTTATTACGAAGACTAGCGGACCAGCCATTGATCTTTAGTGAATCGGTAAACCGGCTGACATTCGCAAGTGCCTGGAGGCTGTCCAGTTTGCCGGCTTGATACCTATTGGCTAGAGCAGTTTTTTGAATGAGGTTGTTCTGCACAGAGTCCTTAGAGCTGCCTAACCTGCCAATCGAGACTGTGTCTAACTCCTGGGCATGGGAGGCTGTTACAAGCAGCAATACGGTCAGGAGATGGCCGAAACGGATCATGGAACAAGGTAAAACTTGCCGGGAGGAATTAAGGATTAGATAGGAGAAAGTCCTATTCGGATACTTGGCTTAGCCCTGTCTTGCCATACATTCTCCTTGATCAATCGCCTATGAAACCCGTTGAAAACGATGTTCGAAGGTACAAATTGAACTATATAGAATCGATAGCAAGAAAACCTCAGTACTCCTTTGGTTCCTGCTTTACATGTCGCAGTCGAAGCACACGAATAGTATCTTCAGCGATAAAGTAGGATATCCTGTAGTTATGTTTTTCAAAAGCACGGAAGCGAACATCTTTGTCTTTCCTGTACTTGTCCGGAGGATGGATTTCCGGATGGTCTCCAAGCTTCCTGGATGCTTCAATGATTTCCCGCTTTACTCTATCGGCTTGCGTAACGGAGTCCTGCTTGATGTGATTGTACGCCACTCTCAATGCGGCCCGGGCAAATTCGTCCCAGACTACTTTCTTGGTACTCACCATTGAGCGGCTTCCTTTTCCAAATCTTCCTGGGTAATGAATTTGCCCGACTCAATCCTGGCATTGGCTTCATCCAGTTCCCGGTTATATTGCTCAATGCTGATGTGCCCTTCATTTTTTAGCCCATAATGGAGAACAGCCTTTATCGCTTGAAGCAATGAGGGGTCTTCTACCTGCTGGAGTTCTTTGATCAGTAAAGATCGTTCGGTGTTGATGTCCATGACCTTCTTGATTTACATTTCCAAAGTTAACGATTTCATATCAGTTTTTGTTCATGATTTTATCCCAGCGGATGGAACGCCTTATGGCGCGCGCTTGTAGCGCGTGCCCGTTGAAAGCTCAGATCGAAGGTACGAATTACAGCAAAACAAAATCGATAGCAAGATGCACTTCTCTTCGAGGTAGCATATTTTTTTGGGTAACGATCAAAAGCCCCCACGTTGGTCCGAATGTGTCATCGTGTAAGTAACATGCCGTGAGGCGTTGGTCGGGATTTGCAATCCCGACCCCTCCTGAAACTCAATCTCAAGGGTTGGGGATTTATAATCCTTACCGGTTCGTTCCATAACACTGCCCTGCCTTCATTATTCCCCACGTTGGTCCGAATGTGTCATCGTGTAAGTAACATGCCGTTAGGTGGACATTCCGCGGACCATGATCACTCCTTTTCGTCTCAAGATGACGACAACTAGCCGCTCACAATGAGGCACTTAGCAAATTGATAGATAGCGAAAACGGGTGTTCACACACCGCGGAATTTCCAACCAGTGCCGTAACCACTGCTACTTTCGTAGTAGGTCCACACCTCAGCATCCACCTTGTCGCCGGGGTAGACCTTTATGCTTTTGGAAGGCCCCGAGGCGTAGCCCTGGTTCATGCGCACCACTTTCGCTCCACCCGTGGTGTGGTTGGCGGCAGTAAACGAGACTACGTCGCTGCCTTTCACGTTCCTGAAATCTCCTGCGTTATCGGATGCGTCC
>JANNAZ010000167.1:0-2408 GCA_031384895.1 Cyclobacteriaceae bacterium
CACGCTCCATGCACCAACACCCAGGCTCAGGATCTTCCGTCTGCTTATCTTATCTGCCAGTCGACCGAGTGGCACGCCCACGACCGCATACATCAGAGTAAACGACGTTCCCAGCATTCCCAATACCGTATCGCTGAGTACCCACTCTTTACGAATCAGTTCAGCGACGGCGCCAATAATTTGGCGATCGTAAAAATTCATTGTGTTGATTCCAAATAGAATCCATAATGCAAACCAAGCACTTTGATGCCGCTTCGTCATTGGGGGTTGAGGATCAGAGAGGGCATAGCCTAAAAATAGCGAATTTATTATCCCCCGTTGTGGTTAGTAGTGCTTTTGAGGTTACGTAGATACTTGGAATCGTTCACAACGAAATAAATGATTAACTAAAATGTTTTGCCCGATGGCGATCGGGTTGATTGCAGCAGATTACGCTGCCCGCAATTCGGGCGATCTAGTTAAAAAAGGAATTACCGGTTTGGAGCCCCGGGGGTGGGCCGTAAGCACAGCATCCACTCGTTCCCACCGTCTATGTACCTGCAGATTGAAGTATCATGTGTTTGTGCTGCGAACGTATGGCTGTCGATTGTGCGACCGCTCTTATCAGAAAATCCGATGTACTCGCCATCCTGATCCAGTCTAAAGTCCAGATGCAGGATTCCTTGTTCGGGGCTTCCATCCGCCCAAAGCAACAGAAATCCACCCGGAGGGATTGTTGTCAACTCGGGATTGGTATCGGCGATCTTATGTCCCAAGGGCTTTGCCTTGTCTTCGGAAAAATACATCCCACCAATGTTCACGGGTATTGCGCTCGCATTATATATTTCAATCCAGTCGTCATATTCGTTAGCTCCACTGGAGACATCCGGGCAGCAAGTGGTATTGTCGGCCATGAACTCGTTAATAAAGAGAGCAGGCGGTTCTTCACGCAAAAAGAAGTACACCGTTCCGGCAATCAGGACGAAGATCAGAAATACGAGGCCAAGCGCGTTAAGGGAGCGAGTCATTTTTCAATTGCCATTTGCAGGTGCTAAGATAGCTGGTTTTACACAAAGTAACATCAAAGAAAAGAAGCCAAAAGAAAAGCTAGAACGTACTGGATTTCTGACAAAACGGCGAAGCCTACATCTTAATCAACTGCGCATCCATAATTCTCGGAGGCTGTTTCAATTGACTAATTGTCTCCATGAATGGTGGATACTCATTTTTGATTCGATCGAAGTCGGAAGAGTTAAGCCAGCCGTAACCTCCTGCCTGGGGAAAATTTCGGTTTACCTGCTTCAGCATTTCGTCAGCCTTGGCATAGTTTCGAGACAAAGCATAGAACCTGATCAAAGCAGATTGATCTGAGAATTGCGCAGCCAAATCCTGGGACAGGTTCGCACCTGGGTGGTCGTAAGCCAATTCGACGAAGCCCTTCTCGTTGCCCAGCAAAGCGAACATCCCAGCCTTTTCAAATAAACCAAGTCCCTCCGCTCTTACTGCCCTCGCGGCACTCTGCCTCGCTTCTTTGTCTTGTTTGAGCAGATGTTGTGCCATGGCCTGATAATAAATTTTATGACCCAGCGTGAAGCTACTGTCGGGTCTAATCGAATCAAGAAATGTCAGCAGGCCACTTAAGTCTCTTTTCTCAAGAAATGAATCTGACAAATACACATTTCCCTTTTTCATTTTAACATGCTCTGGCAATTGTTCCAACGTCCTCTGTATACTATGCATGCGATACAAGTTCGAAAATAAGTTTTCATTCAATTGATACTGAGTGGACGCAGCTTTTGTAGCATTCTCATAGTCACCATTTAAGTCGAGAAGAGGCACCATTTCATTCCAGAAGACTGGCGCAGCTGGATAAAGTTTCAAGGCTATGGATGCATGATAAAATGCTTTTCCCAAATCCAATTTCCGACGGTAAATAGCGGCTACCATAGAATGTGTTCCCGCGTCCTTTGGAGCCTCTTTCAAGACCTCGAGGAATAGGACAAGTCCTTTATCATAATCACGCAACGCCCAATAGACGTAGGTACCCTGAACCAACTTCCTTTCCCAGGTATCGGGAAAATGATCTTCTATGTAGTTCATGTAAGGAGTAATCATTTCAAGAGATAGACTTGAGCCGCTTCCCCGATTAAAATAGTAATAGCAATACTGATGAACAATTCCTGCCCAAGGGCCAATAAAACTGGAATCTAGCGAGATCGATTTCTGAAACTCCGGAACAGCCTTCATCCGCTCATCCGGTCGATTTGTCTTAAGAACCATTTCAATCCCACGGATATAATGTGCGTAAGCTTCGAGATTTGGAGTCACTACGCGCTGATCGGCAACTTCCCTGACGGAGAATCTATCCATCACCTTGGCTGCGATGCAGGCCTGCAGTTCAAAGATGTCCTTGTAATGTGTCTTGTACG
>JANNAZ010000185.1:0-2937 GCA_031384895.1 Cyclobacteriaceae bacterium
CATTTCTTTGCCGGCTACAATGTATAGGTGTCGCTTCAGGTCGGCATCGGTGATGGTCGAGGCATAGGGCTTGGGGTTGGCCGGTTTCTTTTGGGCGGATAAACTTACTGAGGCAAGAAGGGAAAAAGCGATGATCACGTACTTCATAGGCTATGGTTGGTATCGGTCCGCAAATATGTTACGATTTTGGATGGATTGGAACTGAGGTGCCAATTATTGGATGAGTGGTTAGTCTGGAATTCCGTCAACGGGTCTTGCATTTGAGCGGGAGATGGAAATGCAGATATACTATCGTGATCGTGAAATTGGAACGCGGAGAGTTGACTTCTTTGTTGAGAACAAAATAATGGTCGAATTGAAGGCCGTGATCAGACTAGAAGATGTCCACTTGGCCCAAGCGATGAATTACCTCGAAGCCTACAAAATGGAAATTGGCCTTCTTATCAATTTTGGAGCCCGGAGCCTGGAATTCAAGCGCGTTCACAACAACAAGCTTCCTGAATCAAGGCAATCAAGGTAATCTTCTAATCAAGGTAATCTTCTAATCATGATAATCATGGTAATCTTTTAATCATGGTATGGTAATCATGGTAATCAAGGTAGTAAATTACCTGCGATGAACACGGAAGAGTATTTGCTGGGAATAGATATCGGAAGCTCTTTCGTCAAAGCGTCACTGGTTCGCGTAGCAACGGGAAGATCTGTGGCTTCTGCGCAATCACCTGCTGCGGAAATGCCCATGCTGGCGATGAAGCCCGGTTGGGCCGAACAGGATCCTGATCTTTGGTGGGAGCATGTAGTGGCCAGCATAAGAAATACCTTGCTTGCTTTTCATGGCCGCCCCGAACAGATCCGGGCGATTGGTATTTCCTATCAAATGCATGGTCTGGTAATTACCAGCAAAGACCACAAGCCGCTTCGTCCGGCTATTATCTGGTGCGACAGCCGGGCTGTGCCACTGGGTGAAAGGGCATTCAATAAGTTGGGACATGAATTTTGCTTAACACATTATCTCAACTCACCTGGCAACTTCACCGCGTCCAAGTTGCGGTGGGTGAAGGAAAACGAGCCAGCCCTGTTTGCCAGGGTCGATAAAGCCATGCTGCCTGGCGACTACATTGCCTTGCGTATGACTGGCGAGGCCGTGACTTCGGAAACTGGTTTGTCGGAAGGTATTTTCTGGGACTATATTCTCTCCGATGTGGCTGTTGACCTCCTCGAAGAATTCGAACTGGACCGCAAGGTAATTCCCCCTGTTGCGGCGGTGTTTTCCATCCAAGGCAAATTGCTTCCCTCGGTCGCCGGTGAACTTGGCCTTGCACCGGGAACGCCGATTGCCTATCGAGCCGGGGATCAACCCAACAATGCCTTTTCACTGAACGTTCTTGAGCCCGGAGAAGCCGCGACCACCGCTGGCACTTCAGGTGTTATTTATAGTGTTACAGACCAGGATGCATATGACCGCGCCTCGCGGGTCAACACATTCATTCACGTCAACAACCAAAGAGACAAAAAGAGAAATGGTATACTCCTTTGTGTCAACGGAACTGGAATTCTGAACAATTGGCTTCGCCGGAACGTACACTCCGGCTCTCCACTCACGTACGAAGAAATAAACCGGATCGCTTCCGAATCACCCGTGGGAGCCAATGGACTGATGGTTCTGCCCTTTGGAAATGGGGCAGAACGAATGTTGGAGAACCGCTTAGTAGGCGCGTCAATCCATGGACTGAATTTTAATCAACATACCCAAAGCCATATGTTCAGGGCTGCACAAGAAGGAATTGTGTTCTCTCTTCGATATGGGTTTGACATATTGAAAGAGATGGGAGTGGCTACCCATGTGATTCGGGCAGGCAAAGCAAATCTGTTTCTGAGTCCGTTGTTCCGTGAGGCATTTGCAAATACGATAGGTGTCAACCTTGAACTGTATGACACGGATGGAGCCACGGGTGCTGCACTGGGCGCTGGCCTGGGTGCCGGCATATACAAATCCCCGGCCGAAGCGCTTGCCAGTCTGGGCATTCCAGATTTGATTCAGCCTCAGTCTCATCTCGTCGAGCCGTACAACAGGGCCTATGAAAGTTGGAAGAAAATCCTCAATGAATATCTTGCTGGTTGAGGCAAGACATTTTTCGTAACTTATTTTTGACTCGGACTAAATGACCCCAAAACGTATGAACGTGGTAACCGGAAAGAAGGAGTACTTCAAAGGAATTGGTTCCATACCCTTCGAAGGAAAAGACAGCGACAACCCATTGGCATTTCGGTATTACGAAGCAAAGCGCAAAGTTGGAAAGGAAACCATGGAGGAACACTTTCGCTTCGCCATAGCCTACTGGCATACCTTCGGCGGAACAGGAGGAGATCCTTTTGGCGCCAGCACAAAGAATCTACCTTGGTTGACAAATACCGACCCGATTCAGCGTGCCAAAGACAAGATGGATGCCGCTTTTGAATTCATCACCAAAATTGGCGCCCCGTTCTATTGCTTCCATGATTATGATCTCGTGGACGAAGGCCCTACCATTAAGGAGTCTGAGCGCCGCCTCCAGACTATAGTAGAATATGCCAGTCAAAAGCAAAAGGCTTCAGACGTAAGGCTACTATGGGGTACGGCCAACCTCTTCTCCCATGTGCGCTACATGAATGGGGCGGCTACAAACCCTGACTTTAAGGTATTATGTCACGCAGGCGCTCAGGTGAAAAATGCAATCGATGCTACCGTTCAGCTTGGTGGCGCCAACTATGTATTCTGGGGTGGGAGAGAAGGTTATATGTCGCTTCTCAATACAAATATGAAACGGGAGCAAGAGCACCTTGCGACGTTTCTCCATGCAGCAAAGGATTATGGCCGGAAGAACGGGTTTAAGGGAATATTCCTCATTGAACCAAAACCGATGGAACCTTCGAAACATCAATATGATTTTGATGCGG
>JANNAZ010000200.1:0-3680 GCA_031384895.1 Cyclobacteriaceae bacterium
GAGCCGGGCCAACTCGACCTCATCGGAATCCGTGCCCATCTTGTGGGCGATTTGCATGGCGATCTGATTGTAGAGCCGTGGCGGAACCCCCAGGCCCGGCGTCCCGTCGTAGCCCCAGTAGATACCGATCTCGGTCTGCTCTGGGCTGCGTTCTGTTTGCGTTTCGCTGCCGCCAGGCAGCGTCGGTGGGCTGCCGCCGACAAAGCAGGCAGTGACATCGGTTCCACAACCACCTAGGCGCTTCACCTCGTTGAATGCAGCCGCATACTCCGGACTGTCCAGGGCGGGCGGTTTCGGAGTCCTGAATTGGTCACCGGACTTCAGCACAAACGGTGTGACCTTTCCCCAGTTTACACCCAATGCGATAGGGACCAGGCTGATTGGGTCTTGGCGCCACATCCCCGGACCAGTAAGGGGAATGAAGTCCGGAGGAGAAGTACCGAGTTGCAGTTCCACATACTTCGGGGCGGAGAGGGGGTTGGGATAGTGGGGATAATAGCCGTCGTTGGCCCTGCGAGCGATTATCGCAGCGGCGGCGCTATGCCCTAGAGCAATCCCGTCCGACTTGGCCTGGCCTTCCGGGATCGCATCAAGGGCCTCGGTCAACGATAGGTCAAAGTTTTCCTTCTGCGAGGGATAGAGGAAGACCAGCGTATCGTATGCTGCCTGCGCGATCGCCGATCTCATGGAGGTGACGGGGCGGGCACGGGGCAACCCGGTGTAGCTTTCGTACCCACCGGCGATTGCGTTCGCCGCATCGAAGATCGCGATGTGGACGATTGCCAGCGCATAGCTGGTTCGCACCGGTCCGGCCTGCTCGCCGATGACCCCGTCCGCCCGGCCAGGCGTGTGATCGAGCATGCTGGCGTCTCTAGCGATCTGGTTCCAATAACTCACGGCGACAGCCCTGGTCCGATCAGAGCCGGGATGCGGACGATGTCTCGCATCCGGCGGAGCCGATAGCGGATCTAGATGGATCCGCGGGCCGAACAGGTCATTGGCTCCGCCGCGTGATCCTGCCGCAAAACTCTCTTGTGATGGCACGAGCACGGACAGCACCGCAAAGAGAATCAGAACCTTTCCAGAGTGAGATATCATAATCCTCTCCTTTTGAAGCAGGCCATCACCCATGTGTTTTGACACTGGGGCACACCTTCCGCAGTTGGAGCATAAGCCGTGCCCCGACCGCATCGCGTTCGATTTGCTGTTATGCATTGAAATTCTTTCTAATTTCTCGCCTGCACATGCAGACCTGAACAATAAGTGGGCAGCGGCGCAGTGGTTCGCCTTCAACCAAAGATTAGACAGAGACCTGCCTGCCCTACCGACGTTGTTATCCTTCCCGGCAACGTCAACGATACGCAGGCCCAATGAGTGATGAACGGTGAGTTGGAGGGCGTCCGGCAGTTAGAGAAGACGAGGAACAAGGCGCTGGGACCAAGTGTTGAGAACTCCGGCGAAAATTAGACAGACCCTAAGTGATTGGGATTGGATGCTGCGGCGAATTCACGATGTAGTAGAAGCGTTCGTGAATACTAGGTGTTAGGGGACTACCGGGTGATCCTTGTCGCTCGCCAGGCAATCGCGATCCCCACAAACAATAATAGGGATGCCAGAAGAAACGGTGCGCCGGGGAGATGCCAGCCGGCTTGTGCGCCGATAAAGAGCGCGAAGGCTTGGGTGAAGAGGCCCGGTCCAATGAAGCCGGCGATGCCGGAGAGTCCTGCAATGGCCCCTTGGAGCTGGCCCTGTTCGGAGCTGCTCACGCGGCGGGACATGAACGCTTGCGCGGACGGACCTGCGAGTCCCCAGAAGGCCATGATGGGAATCCCCGCACAATAGATCCATCCCTCGGTCGCCACGCCGTAGACCGCAAAGCCCAGCGCGCCGCTGAGCAACCCGGCTAGGAGGGTCTTCCGCTCTCCGAAGCGGGCTGTCAGCGGCCGCATGAGCAGCCCTTGCACAATCATGGCGGTGACGCCGGCGCCGGCCAGCATAAAGCCGACCGCCTTCGTATCCCACCCGTAGCGATAGCCGACATACAGCACTGCCACGCTCGGCAAGACGGCATGCCCGAGGTAGCCGAGAAAAACCACCGCCGCGAGACTGAGAAGCTCGCGATGCGACCGCAACAGTTTGAACGAGCCGATCGGATTGGCCCGTTTCCAGGAAAAGTTCATGCGCTTCTCGCGCGGGAGCGACTCCGGCAGGACGAAGAATCCGTAGCAGGCATTCACGAGACTCGTCGCTGCCGCGCCCCAGAACGGAAGCCGTGGATCGACCACGCCGAGCAACCCGCCCACCGCCGGGCCGAGTATGAAACCTAAACCGAACGCCGCGCCGATCATGCCGAAGCCGGCGGCTCGCTTCTCCGGCGGTGTGACGTCGGCAATGTACGCGCCCGCAGTACTGAAGCTGGACGCTGCGATGCCCGAGATGATGCGGCCCACAAAGAGCCAGGTGACGCTGGGCGCAAGCGCCATGAAGATGTAGTCGAGGCCTAAGCCGAGATTCGACAGCAGCACGATCGGCCGCCGCCCGAAGCGATCCGACAGCGCGCCTTGAATGGGCGAACAGACGAACTGCATGAGCGCCCAGGCCATACCCATGATGCCGTAAATTGAGGCAGCCTCCGCCGTGTCGCCAGACATGAAGTCTTCGACAAGCTTCGGCAACACGGGGATGATGATGCCGAACGAGAGTACGTCGAGCGTGACGGTAATGAGAATGAAGAGGATCGCCGCCTGCCGCGGTTGAGTCGATGGAGACACTGGAGGGATCGTCACCAGTCTGCGCCCAGTCGATCGATGACGATCTGATGCACGACGGAGTATTTGCCCAGGGTCGCCAGATAGACGGCTGTCTCGGCCACGTCGAACGGATCGATCTTCTCGCTCCGGAAAATCTCCTCCGGCGACGCATCGACGAGCTCGTCGGCCACGCCGCCGGGGCAGATCGCGCTCACTTTAATGTGATGCGGACGGCCTTCATCGGCCAGCGACTTGGTCAAGGCCATGATCCCGTGCTTCGAGGCGCTGTAGATACCGGTGCCGGCCCAGGCCTGTACCCCGGCCACACTCGACATATTGATGATGATCCCTCCACCTTGCTTCTTCATCTGCTTAAACCCGGCCCGGCAACAAAAGAAGGTACCGCGCAGATTCACGTTCATCACCTCATCGAACGATTTTGTCGTCGTCTCGGCTAACCGCCCGCCCGCAATGACTCCCGCGTTGTTCAGGAGAATGTCCAGCCGCCCATAGCGCGCGACCGTCTCGTCGATCAGCCGTTCCACCTGATGTTCATCGGCCACATCGGTTTGAACGGCCCAAGCCTCACCCCCGGCCCTCGTGATCTGCGCGACCGTCTGCTGGCAGAGTGCCATCCGCCTGGCCGTGACAGCGACTTTCGCCCCTTCGGCACCAAACCGAAGCGCAATCGCCTTGCCGATACCGCTGCTGCTGCCCGTCACAATCACGACTTTACCTATTAACCGGTGCATGTATTCACCTTATAAATAAAAGAAAGAAATGCTCCTTCCAAGCTCGCTTGTTTTTCTCCACAATAGGCAGTCTGGATCTATCCCCTATTGCGCGCATCGACCGAGCACATTCTGATCGTGCGCGGTCTGCGAGCAGGGGGGATAGACCAGACGCCGATCTAACCCTCTGGTGAGCCTG
>JANNAZ010000236.1:0-2180 GCA_031384895.1 Cyclobacteriaceae bacterium
AACAAATATACTCCACCACATCACAATCTCCCCAAAATAGTTGGGGTGGCGTGAATACTTCCACAAACCCGTCTGCATAATCTCGCCAGGCTGCTTGGTCTTCACAAAGGTAGTCAGCTGAGCATCTCCCACTGCCTGAAATCCAAAGCCGGTCAACCATCCCAATAATCCGAGTACTGTCCAAACCGACCATGTTGTCTCCGGGTGTGTAGATGCCCACACCACGGGAGAAACAATGAGGAGGAGAAAAATTCCCTGAAGAATATAAACCTGAAGGTAAGAACGCCAGACGACCGTCTTTCCCCAATCCTCACGCATTTGCCGGTAACGGAAATCTTCAGACTTACCCGTATTACGCCGGTGAATGTGTACGCTAAGTCGCGCACCCCAAAGAATCACCAGCACACAAAGCAGAAAAGTCACCGGCCCGTGGGGCTGCGTGTACAAAAGAAAAAGACACACGGTGCAGAACCCCAATCCCCAGGCGACATCCGCAACATCATTTCGCTTCTGATAGATGGAAATAAAAAACCAGACCGTGGCATACCCCCAGATGAGCAAAGCGACGGAAATAAACAGGGTCATCGGTTCAGCCATTTCAGAATGAAGAAGCCCGATCCGCTCACCGTTGCTGTTAGCACCATGCCCCAGATAATATCCACAAAGACAACCAGGATAGGCCAGTTCTTCAGCGTAGCCAGGTTTGTCAAGTCATAGGTGGCGTAAGTAAAGAATCCGAACAGCGCTCCCAACACCAGGGCTCGAGACAAGGAATTTTTCTCCACAGCGGGAAGTATTGCAAAAATAAAAATGCCAATGATGAACAATAAATAAAATACAATCGCCGCTTTCCAATTGACGGTATCGCTAAGAAAATTACCGAGATGTTTCCGGTAAAAACCCCTGGCAACTACGCCGAGCCAAAGCATATCCACAGCGAAGAAAACAATCGTGGTCAGGAGGTAACCAAATATAAGGTTGGGGGAAATCATGGGTAAGTGAAAAGTTAAGAGTGAAAAGTGAAAAGCAAAATAGAGAATAGTTCAGTGAAATGTCTTCAGGATCTTCATCAGCACTTTCTCTTCCTGCGTGAGGGGCGACCGACTTCTCAGTCGCTCAACCGTATCGAGTTCCTTCGTGTATTTTGCGAGATTGTTCTCTTCATAGAGACGGATCAATCCGGGGTGAACGTAGTACTTGCGGCAAACCGTACGCGTGTTACCAAGCTTGTGACTTACCTCGTCGAGGGCAAGGAGGATGTTCTGCTTGCAGACGGCGGCCGTGGTAGCCTGCCCGATGGATTTGAATGACAGCAACAGGTTGAGCGAACCCGCCCAAAGACGGAAATCCTTCGCGCTGAAATCCATGCCCGAAATTTCCTTGATGTATTCATTGACCATTCCAGAGTCTACATCGCGCGCGCGGCCGTGGTCGTCGTAGTATTGAAAGAGCTCCTCTCCGGGAATATCGCGGCACTCCTTGATGACACGGGCGAGACGCTTGTTCTGCAGCGTGATGCTGTGGTGAATGCCTTTCTTTCCCTTGAACGCCAGGTTCATCTCATCCCTGCGGAAACGAACGTGCTTGTCTTTAAGTGTCGTGAGCCCATACGAGCCGTTCATCTTTTCGTAGCCTTCATTCCCGATCCGGATATAGGTTCGCTCCATCAGCAGGATGACAGCTGCGAGCACCTTGCGCACGGTCATCTTCTGCAACTGGATATCCCGCTCCAGGTGCTGCCGCATAGCAGGGAGAGCTTTACCAAATTCATACAGGCGATGGAACTTTGTCTCGCTGCGAACCTTGCTCCACAGCAAATGATACCGGTACTGCTTCCGGGCACGATCATCCCACCCGGTGGCCTGGATGTGCCCCGAAGGTTTGGGGCAAATCCACACATCTTTCCACGCCGGCGGAATAGCCAACTTGCGGATCCGCTCAAGCGTCTTCTTATCTTTTACTGGTTTTTTCTTGAATGCGTAGGTAAATCCTTTTTTTATGGGCTTCCTGGAGATTCCCGTAACGTCATCCTTGACGTAGACCAGGTCAACCATTTTCGCTGCCTGGGCATAGTTTCTATCCAGGGTCATAAACTCCTTATGGGATAAATCCAGTTCGTCGTTGTCTCTCTTCTTCATACGCTCAGTCTTCTGCGTTGATGGAACGTCAACTAAAGATAC
>JANNAZ010000247.1:0-8635 GCA_031384895.1 Cyclobacteriaceae bacterium
ACCTGATGGCCAAGCTGACCGCAATTGAAGAGGATTTGTACCAGGTGCGCAACCGCAGCAGCCAGGATCCATTGAATTTCCCAATCAAATTGGGTAATCGAATCTCGGCCGTGAGACGCAGCCTCGAATCAGGAGATGGGAAGCCTACCGCTGGAGCTTACAAGGTGTTTGATGAGTTGAGCAAAGAGTTGGATGGTCAGTTGCTGAAGCTGGACAATACCCTAAAGGCTGGCATTGATGGATTGAATCCCATGCTGGAGAATAAACAAATGAAGGGTATTGTGGATCGCAAGAAGTAAAAGGCCACGGTTTAGATAGAAGTATTAGTTTTGACTAACTTAGATTCTATGAAAAAACACATTGTTCTTGTATTGCTTGGCCTCTTTTCATCTGCAGCCATTGCCCAAAAAATGACGGTGGGAATCAAGGGCGGCCTGAATCTGGCCAGTTTGAAAATATCTGCGGGTGGGTTGTCGGCATCTTCGAACGATTTGTTTTCCTTCCACGGTGGATTCTATGGTACGATCATGAATTCAGAGAAGTTCGGGTTTCAGCCTGAGTTTCTATATTCTGCCCAGGGGGGCAAGGGGAGTGGGGGCAGTGGAAATTTTAACCTGGGTTATATTAATATCCCGGTAATGATGCGATACACATTTACTCCGGGAGTCAGCCTGCAGGCAGGGCCGCAACTTAGTTTCCTACTCAACGCAACGGTGGATGGGACGGACATCAAGAGCGTGATGAATACCATGGATTTTGGCGCCTGCTTCGGTTTAGGTGTAGACATGCCGAGTGGAGTAAACTTTGCTTTTCGATACAACATCGGTTTCAGTAACACACTTACTTCAGCAGCGACGTCCGGCCTGTCGGGCCTAGGCTTTGGAAATCTTACTATGACCAATCAAGTCATCCAGTTCTCGTTGGGCGTTAAATTGACCAAGGATGAAGCCAAATGATTTATCATGCCTGGAAAGATTTCCTTCGCTTTTAGAAATAGCCCACCCCATTGATCACGCGTAACGCAATGAGAAAACTGGGCTGTATGGCCTGCGTTGTTCTGTTGACCTTCGCCGCCTCTGCTCAGGATATTAAGCTGGGGTTCAAAGGGGGATTGACGATGGCTAAGATCAATACTTCTGTTTCTGGAGCTTCCAAAACAACGGAAGATCGGGTGACTTTTCATGCAGGTTTCTTTGCTACGATCATGGCATCAAAGAAATTCGGCATTCAACCTGAACTCCTGTACTCGGGGCAGGGAGGAGTAGCCTCGACAGCCGAACTCAATCTCGGGTATCTAAATATTCCTTTGATGTTCCGCTACAGTATTGTTCCCTGGCTAAATATTCAAGCTGGACCACAGTTATCTTTCTTATTGAGTGCGAGCGATGGCGCGGTTGATATTTGGAGCCAATTCAAAACCATCGATTTTGGCGGAGCTATCGGTGTTGGATTGGATTTGCCATACAGGTTTAATGCTTCATTCCGGTACATCTACGGATTCAGTAATATCTCCGCAATTGACTTTTCAAGCCTGAGGATACCTGATCCGGTGGTAACAAACCGCGTCATGCAGATTTCGTTAGGCTACAACCTGTCCGAGAACTAACTCAGGGATTTGGCTTAAGAAGAATTTGCTGACCGGGCTGTGTCTGGATTCGGAGGATATTATTATCAACCCGGGAAGAACGGGATCCCATCACCTTGAATTCCCGTGACCCACGGTCAATCTTAAGTTCGCCTCCTTTTTCACTGATGATTTTAATCTGTACAAGCTGGCCTTTCCCCAAGGTGGCAGAGACGAGAAAGGCTCCTTCTGTGCGTAGGTCCGTAAAAGAAACTTCCTTCCAGGAATCAGGCAAGGCTGGAAATACCCGAATTATTCCATCGTGACTTTGAATCAGCATTTCTTGCAAACCGGCTGCAAAAGCAAAGTTGCCCTCCAGGGTAAACGGCCGATACGTATAGGATGAATTCTTTCCGCCACACTGATCGCCATTGACATGAAAACTGTTGGCAAGGCAGAAGCAAGTAGCAAATTTACGAAGGGCCTCCGCAGCCTGCTCACCTTTACCCATCCGTGCATACAGGTTGGCCTGCCAGCTGAATGAGTAGCCCACCCACTGACTTGTTCCCTTTTCTTCCAGCAACTTCATCGACGCGTCAACCACGCGCTTGCCATCGGGGGTTCTGTAGTCGAGAATCCCCAACGGATGAATTCCAAGCATGTGGGAAAAGTGCCGATGCGATTCGGGATAGGGAATACCTGGAGCAAGCAAGAGAGAGCCGGATTTGTCGATGCTCAGCGTTGGCCATTGCTGTAGCTGATCCTGCCAGCGACTTACATCCTCTTCATTGCCAAGTTCGTGTGCCAGTTCTGCCGCTTTTTGGTATGACCACCGAATGATGGCCAAATCGTAATTGGTAGTCTCACGGAACCACGCCTGACTTGTATTGTCATAGAATTCAGGACTGGAGCTCAGCGGTAGTTGGCGTTGACCATCTGCCCGGGTGACCGAAAAATTCTGAATGAAGGTTGCGAAGTCGCGAATCCAGGGATAGGCCTTCTCCCGGAGAAACGCTGTGTCTTTCGTATACCGCCAGTGTAGATAGAAGTGATGCCCAAGCCAGCCTGCTACCGTAGGAGACATGGAGTACTGGACCCAACCGCCCATGGCTGCGCCATCGAGGGTACAAACGCCCGGCACGTTGAGCCCGTCTTTACCGTAGAACTTCCTGGTCCAGGCTTCAAATGCGGGTCGATGGGCATGAAGCCAGTTGACGAGTCCTTCTTCCTCAGCAAGGTGATTGCTGGAATAGGATGGCCAATAGCTGAGTTGCACGTTGAGGTCATTGTGAATATCGCCTTTCCACGGTGGCAAATTTCCGTTGTCAGCCGTCCAGATGGCTTGAAGCGTGATGGGAGGTGTATTCGCTCGCGCAACACATCCAAACTTGTATTGCTCGAGATACCATTGCTCTTCCAACACGGAGTCGGGGATTGTCAGGGATGACGCTGACCAGTAGTTCTTCCACCAACGAATCGTTTCTTGTAGGTCCATCTTGTATCCCCGTTGGAGTGCGTGTGCCACTTCATCGATTGATGTTGACTTGGAATCTTTGGCATAATTGCTGGTGATCGACCAGGCTCCTTCCAGCGCCCCGTCAATCAGTTGCCATTGAACAGACACCTGATAACTGAATCCATTCCAGCCTGGCTGTGTGTAAGTAATTTTGTTTGGTTTGACAACAAGAGACCCTTGTTGATAACCCAGACGCGCCAAGCCCTGACCCTGAACCGAGTTGCCTTCACCTGTATTAGTAGCATCTCTATAGCGTGGCGGTACAAGCTTGACTTGAATGTCTTTGTGATCAAAGCGAAACCAACCTACGGGCAAAGTGGGATGAATAAACGAATTGAATGTGGCCCCATTCTTCCATGAAATCTGTGCAAGACCATTCTTGATGAGAAGTCGTGATGAAACCACTTCGCCCATTGAAGCGATATCAAATTCGAGTGCCGCACCAGGAATCTTGGTTGGTGCCGGGTCTCGTTCATACGGGACGTCGCCCAACCGCTGAATGATTTCATAAGCGTTTGATTCCACCTGTTTTCTAATCAAAGCAAAGTCAAGGCAATCAAGGTCCGCCGTTGGTCTCAGGTCCCATAAGTCCGCCCGGTCAAGCGACAGGCGAAGTTTTCCGTCCTTTTGCCAGATCAGGGCGCCGATCATCCCATTTCCCAGGGGCAATCCTTCGTCCCAACGGGTTGGCAATTGACGGGATTGAAGGTCATGGCGAAAGGGAATTTGCCCTATTGAACAGACAGGAAAAAGAAGGAGGAGGAAAGTGCAAATTCGCAGCATCATGACAAAAGGTATAGAATTTCGTTCAATTTAGAATTGGTCTGTAGGGCATTTTTACGCTCGGCGCACCATTCACTTGACCCATTGAATGACCTATGGCGATTTCTGGCACGGGCTCCTTTTAGCGCGTAGGTCGAGTTTCCATATTTAGAGTAACTTTATGTAAACCACCCCCGAAATGCATTTTGGTATCAAAGGTCGGGATTCTGAGAGCAGCAGGTGTATGAAGCCCAATTGGCTGATCATCATCTTCCTGTTCTCCAGCAGTGTTTCGCTTTGCGCCCAGTCTAAATCGATTGATGGAAGGCAATTTTCAACCTATCACAGCGGGTATTTTAAGCCCCATCGGGGGATATTCTATTCTCTCTATTTTTCACCGGTATATACTGTGGACCCTTTGGGGTTTGGAGGCAAAAGTACGTATGGATTGGGCCTGGGGACCCAAATAAATCTTTGGGAAAGTAAAACGCTACCTTCCAGGTACTCCGGACTTAAAATAACAGGTCTGTATACTGCGATTGGCTTTGAGTACTATCCTCAACAATACAACAAGTCATACCTTTCACTTTGGCTTCGAATTAAATCCATCATACCGCTGGTGGCAAAAGCCGATATGGTGTATTCCAGGGGGTATGGGCTGCAGGGTGTAACATACCGGTATTGCTTCGGGTTCGAAGTAAAGAAAGTGACCGTGCTGCTGTGTGGGGAAACGGGTGGCCCGTTCTTTTACGACCTGGGCAAGCACCCTAAAACCGAATCTCCGTACGCTAATGCGGGAGCTGTACTGCTGATTATTCCATTTTTTAACCGACGCGAGAGATGAAGCGTGCTGCGACTATTGCTTTTCTCTTGTGTGTTTGCGGGATCTCTTTGGGCCAGAATTTTAATGTCGGAATAACCTTCCAATACCACATCCTAAAGCAAGTCAGCGTGGAAGGAAACACCATTTTTCCTACAAGCTCTTACAACTATTACAACATTATCGATAATAACTGGAAATTTTTCTCAGCGGGACAATCAATTGTTATTGGAGTTGTTGGACAACTGGATTACAAGCGACTTTACTTTGCTTTTGAGCCTTCCTTTGAGTTGAATACATACGACTATGTTGTCAGTTATTCACTCTCCAGCAATAGTGCGGAGAAGATCAGTTTTAAGACAACCATGATGCAGTATGATTTCCCGGTGTATGCAGGATATCAATTTGGTTCATCTAACCTTCTGCGATATTCTCTATTTGGTGGTATTTCCGTGGTGGTTCCTTTTGTTATTAATTCAGCCCTCTATAATGTAAATACAGACACCAAGTTAACCGACCGGTACGGAGCGTATGATATGAGAGATGTATTGTACACCAATGAAGTGTATTGGAATGGTCTGGTGGGAATCGGTTTTCACTATGCAAGTTTATTTAAGGTGGATATTCGCTATACCCGTCGGTTGGGCTCACCAGGCGATGTTTACAAGGCCACCTTTAATACCGTTGGAGTCGGATTGACGTACTACCTGCCAATCAGGATTCTCAAACAGAAGATATACTATGAAAATTAGGATCATTCCTCTGTTGCTTTCTCTTTTGGTCTCCTGTAACCTTCCACCAGAAAGCGGACGCATTTTCTTCTATGGCAATGACACTGCCGTTGAAATTGGATCAAAAGGTATAAGCTTAGGCGCAGACTTCGTATTTGAGGCTGACGTGATCGTACTTGCCGGAAACTCCCGCGATATTGTCTACACGTATGCCGAGCAACAGGACTTGTTGTTTACCGGCGATGGTCAATATGTTGTGAATAATTTGTCTGTAGTTGAATTGTCCCCTCGGACAGTAGGTTCAACCGTTATCCTCGTGGATCAAAGCGGCAGCTATGATTCGGCAGATGCTATGAATTATAGGAGTAAACTCATTAATCAGTTTACTCATGATTTGGGAAACGCAACCAATTTCCTGCTTGGTGCATTTTCGAGCCAGGGAAATCTGAATCTTGAGCCTGCCGAGTATGGAACAACAGAATTCACTTCTGACTCTGATGCCGTGATGCCCTACCTGTTTGAATTGCCCTCGCGTGTCGGTGGAATTTCGACCCTTTATGATGCCATGATTTCAGGCATTGACAGACTTAGATCAGTTTCAGGATCTCGCACACTGTTGGTATTGGCACATGATCTGGATTCCGTCAGCATAGCATCCGAGAATGATGTTATTGCCGCTGCTGTGCTGAACCAGGTAAGAGTTGATATTATCTATGTTGGCAATACGAAGGGCACCAACCCATTGGCCAAGATCAGTCAACAAACGGGAGGACTCTTTTCCCTGTGTTCGAGTGACCGCGAGATGATTACAACGTTTAATCATCTAAATGTGTTGTATGAGCAGCCTATGGTCACCCTTCATATGCAGGTCAAGTTTACTCCCGCCTCTGGACCTCTGGGTTCGGGAGTGGACACCTTTCACCTGTTGACCCTTCATGATCCAATTGCGGATACTGATTTTAATCCGGTAATGATTTTTGTTAAAACCCCATGAAGCAGCGCGTTGAAATTTTAACCGGGCTGCTTCTCGTTTGTTTTCTAACGGGAGTAGCGCAATCCATTGAATTGGCGGTGCAGAAGGGTCATTCGGCTGACATTACATTCCTGATTTTTAATTCCAATGGCCGCTTGCTGGCAAGTAGCGGAGATGATCACACTATTAAATTATGGCATGTCCCAACAGGAAAGGAAATGGCAAGCTTTAACACGGCATCGTTGCAGACGGTTGTTTCAATGGTCTTTAGCGATGGGGACGACCAACTCTATGTCAAGTATGCAGACGGATCACTTGAGGCATGGGACATTGTGAATTCCAGCCGCATCGCGAACCTTCCCGTAGTGCCCTTTGACTTTCCCCAACAAAAAGTCGTTCTAAGCCGGGATTCACTTCATGACTTTTCCATTGAGGGTTTCTATTTGAGAAAAAGAGTGCGGCGTAGTGGTGGTGTCATTTTCTCGAGAGTGCCTGTAGACATCTCACAGAATTTTTCAGCCCTCGCCGTCAACGAGGAATTGGGGATTGTTGTCGCTGGGTGCAAGGACGGCAAACTCTACGTTTACGAGTCAACCCGGGGCAAAGCATTGGCTGCGCTTGAGAACCACCTGGCTCCCGTAAATTCAGTTTGTTTCTCTCCAAATGGGAAACTTTTTGCCAGCGCCAGTTCAGACCGTTCCATCATACTTTGGGATAGCCACACGCTTAAGCCGGCAAAGCGCTTATTTAGTAGATCTTTTCGGTTTGAGAGTATTTCGTTTGACCATACGGGCTCCATGCTAGCTGCAGGTGACGAATTGGGCAATGGACGAATCATTGATCTCAAATCCAGCCGTATAAAGGTCACAACCTACCCGTGGCACACGCAAAAGGTCAGTGACGTGAAATTCAGCCCGGACAATCAAATTGTATTGTCAACCGGATATGACAATCGGCTTGTTGCCTTCGATTTGAAGAAGGAGAAAATAGTTTGGAGTTCGAAATACAAGAATTACTGGAGTTTGGGTGATGCCGTGTTGAAGGCCTTGGGTGCCCATCGCGAGCCGTATGCATGGCTGAATACGGTTGCGGTTAGCCCCAATGGAAAAGTGATCGCTTCCGGAGGGTCATGGAGGGAGGCGCAGGTGCGAAAGCAGCCTCAAGCCATCCTGATGACCAATGAAGGGAACCTGTTGTTAAAGAAGATTCCATCACACCAGGGGGGCATAAGCACCATCGCATTTATTACAGACTACCTTTTTGTTTCCGGGTTCAACCACACGATGTACCAATGGTACCATAATTCAGGGGCTGATGAATTGTATTTTAGGGAAAATCAACTGGAGTCGGGTGATACAATAACGGCGATTCTTCCCTTAGGGAAGGACACTATACTGATTAACACCGGCCGGGCTATGAAGTGGTTTAGCCTGAGCGCAGAGCGTACTTTCAGGACGGATTCACAAAAGGTCGAAATCACTGCCATGGCCGCCGACAAGCGCACCGGTCGGGTGGCCTATGCCCTGTTTAACGACGTTGTTCTTCTTGATGGGCAGCAGAATTTTAGGAATGAAAAGGTGATCCCGTCAGCACATACCGATAGAATAACAGCTATGGCGTTTTGTCCGACACGCCCGTTGCTTGCAACAGCCAGTTGGGATGCCACCATAAAACTGTGGAATACAGATACGGGAGAATTGGTAGCCACGATTGTAGCCGTGGGGAATGAAGACCACGTGATCATAACGCCCGATAATTATTATTTTGGAACGAAGAATTCACTTCGCGGGATCGGATTCAAGTATGGCAAGCAGTTCATTTCGCCCGAACAGTTCGATCTACGGTTCAATCGGCCCGACGTAGTGATTGACAAGCTCGGATTTTCAGGGGCCAATGTGTTGAAATCCTATCGGAGAGCGTATCAGAAAAGACTCCAGAAGATGAATTTTACAGAGCAGATGCTGAGCGAAGAAATTCACCTTCCGGGCGATGAAGTAGCGCGACGGGTCGAGCGCGCCGCCTTTGCTGACCATGAACTGGGTGTCGTGGTGCTGCGCGCTGTAGGAGGTGGGGTAGAGGATGACGTTGGACTTGTCGGCGTTCAGCGTACCGAAGGTCTTGTAGACCAGCCGCCTGTGGCGGAAGGAGCGCCCCGACTGCAGCACCACGTGGCCGGCGTCGACCACGCCTTCGACCGCCGGGGCGCCGGCGGGGGTCGACGAATCGTTCATCGCTGTCCCGCCCTCGGGCTGGGGCGGGAGGACGAGAC
>JANNAZ010000285.1:0-40417 GCA_031384895.1 Cyclobacteriaceae bacterium
CCCCGGAAGGAATCCGCTACGTGTCGGAAACCACAAAAGGCGCAGCGTCCTTGTGGACGTTTGCAATTGACGAAAAATTGAATGCTGATTTCTATATCGTTCCCGGACTCGGGGACGCTGGGGACCTGAGCTTCGGGGAGAAATGATATGGTCGAGGAAATTCTGAAAGCTATCCCTGTTTTTTTGTTCAGCATGCTGAAGTTTATTCTGGGCCCTACTCTGGGCTATGCGGCAGGGCTTCATATCATTACAACAGTCCTCGTGACCATTGGCGGCATGATGACTACGGTGGTTGCCTTTACTTATTTCGGTGAATGGTTGCGTGAAATGCTGTTGAAGCGCTTGTTCAGAAATCGACGGAAGTTCACCCGAAGGACCCGGCGGATAGCCGGCTGGCGAAAATACGGACTAACTGGAATTGCTTTCCTGACTCCGCTTGTGCTTACCCCACTTGGAGGGACGCTGCTCGCTGTTGGTGCCACCCGTTCAAAAGAGCGAATCATCTTTGCGATGCTGATCAGCGCTACAGGCTGGTCGTTGTTCTTCAGTGGGGTGATTTACTTTCTTGGAAGTGATTACTTTCCGGAATTCATGAAGTGGATTTTTTCCAATCAACCGCCTCAGATCTAGGCCGTGTCGCCTGATTCTGTTGCTTACTTCTCTCCTTCGTCAGGAAGCATCTCAATATCTCGGATCAGTACGCGTTTTGCGATCTTCTGGGCGGTAGCGGTTGCGGCTAGCCCACCAAGAGCAGTCTCTTTGTACCGTGTCTCCATGCTGGCACCAATTTCGCCCATCGCTTCGATGACTTCATCTACCGGTATTACGCTGCTTACATCCGCCAGGCCGATTTGCGCCGAACTGTTGGCGATAGCTGCAGCACTCGCATTGCGAACAACACAGGGTACTTCGACCAATCCGGCCACCGGATCACAAACAAGGCCGAGCATGCATTGAACGGTGATAGCCACCGCGTTGAAAATCTGATCGGTGTTTCCATTTAGGCAATAGACGATAGCCGCGGATCCCATGGCCGCCGCAGTTCCTGTTTCAGCCTGGCATCCGCCGACGGCTCCGGAAATGGAAGCCTTCTGCTCCATGATTAGTGCAACGCCTGCCGCCAGCAACATTGCCTCCAGTATCTTACGATCCGGGATCTTGTGAATCTCTTGAAGGGTATACAACACGCCTGGCATTATGCCACTTGCTCCGGCAGTTGGCGCCGCAACAATTCGACCCATGCAGGAGTTCACTTCTTTTGCAGCAAGCGCTCGCGAAATTAATTGCTGAAATTCACGGGAGAGTACAGGCGTAGGGTATCGATAAACTTTCTTTGCGCCATTGTTGATCATTCCCGAACGGGATGTCATGTCTTCCTCCAGACCAGTTCGAACGGCGTCCTTCATCACCGTCCAGGCTGAATCGAGACCTAGCCATATCGTTTCGGCTGAGCGGCCCTTCTGTTCTATTTCATATCCCAGGACAACATCTACCAGCGACATACCGTGCTCGTCACTGTACTGTTTCCACCCGCTAAAGGAATCAAAAAGGAATGCCATAGGTTTCTTACTCTACGAAGTTAACCGTTTGTGTATGGATTACAATTTTGGGCAATGGAAAGTTCTATCTTCGTGAGGTTAGTAAGACTAAATGAATTTTCTTTCCATGAGACACATTACCCTGTTTGCCCTCCTTCTGACCGCTGCAACGGTCTGTGCGCAGTCAAGTGATGAGCTGACCATTCGTAAAATTTATGACAAGGCGCTGGCCGATGGAAAATCGTATTCCATGCTGGATTACCTCTGCAATAAAGTTGGACCCCGGTTGAGTGGTTCGCCAGGAGCTGCCGCCGCAGTGGAATGGAGCCGCCATGCAATGGAGGATTTTGGATTTGATTCTGTATGGCTTCAGCCGGTTATGGTTCCTCATTGGGTAAGAGGACAAAAGGAAGTGGGTCGTATCCTGAACTCAAAAAAAATGGGTACAGTTGAAGTAGCTGTATGTGCGTTGGGTGGATCTGTAGGCACTGGACCCGAAGGAATTTCCGCAGGCATTATTGAAGTGAAAAGCTTTGAGGAACTTGCCCAGTTGGGAGCGAAACAGGTTCAAGGAAAAATTGTATTCTTCAACCGCCCCATGGACCCAGCCTTGCTTCAGACATTTTCATCCTATGGGGGAGCCGTCAATCAACGTGGAGCGGGTGCATCAGAGGCCGCAAAATATGGAGCCGTTGGAGTGATCGTCCGCTCCATGGGTGTCAACGTAGAGGAATATCCTCATACGGGAGGCATGCGTTATGCAACCGGGGTGCCCATGTTGCCAGCCATGGCCATCAGTACAAAACATGCGGACTTGCTGAGCCGCCTTCTTAAGGACGATAAGGGGATTAGCTTTTATATGGAGATGCACTGCCAGATTTTGGAAGATGCTCCTTCCTTTAATGTGGTTGGAGAAATCCGGGGCACAGAGAATAGAAATGAAATCATCGCTATAGGCGGTCACCTCGACTCTTGGGATTTGGGCCAGGGTGCTCATGATGACGGCGCTGGCTGCGTGCAGTCCATTGAGGTATTGCGCATCTTTAAGGCCATGGGATACAAACCAAAGCGCACCCTCCGGGCAGTCATGTTCATGAATGAAGAAAACGGTCTTCGCGGCGGACAGCAATATGCTGATTTGGCCAAGAAGAATAAGGAGAATCACATCGCGGCAATGGAGTCTGACCGTGGAGGGTTTACGCCGCGTGGGTTTACTATCAGTGCACCTGATCCGGTGCGAATGAAAATTCAGGGATGGAAAGCACTTTTAGAACCTTACGGACTCTCCGACTTCAGCATGCCAGGGGGCGGGGCAGATATTGGTCCGCTGGCACCGCAAGGCGTCGTCCTTATCGGCTACCTGCCCGACTCCCAGCGGTATTTCAACTACCATCACACACCGGAGGACACGTTTGACAAAGTCGACAAGCGAGAACTCGAACTTGGTTCTGCGTCGATGGCGGCGCTCGTTTACTTGATGGATCAGCATGGCCTGAAATAAGTCATCGATTTCCGGTTGCTAGTGTCCGGCAAAACTCCGGGTTATCACTTGCCTATCGTAGATATCAATACGTGAGGATATCAAGTACAATTTTCCATTGCTTCGAGCCTTCTTTTTTCCAAATGCGCACAAAGGTTGCTTGCTTTGTTTCTGTTTTTCCTTCGCTGGAAACAACTGCGTCAGCCGTTCCGAACACGTAGCCCATATCTGCTGACCGTGCTGTTTCACTACCCAAGATGCGGGTGTTAATCACGACGGGACAGGCATTCAGGTATTCTTCGAGTTTTTTATCGCCGGTAAAGGGAAGTCTACCGGTGACCATCATCCGGACTTCGCTAGAAATCGACTTACGATAGGCAGCATTCCGATCACGTGCTACGGATTCCAGAAAATCTTTTTCCAGAAGGCCAACCATATTCTCTTTTCCCTTCGGAGCATTTTGATTCGTAGAAGATCCCAGCGGATTTATTGTGGTCGCCCATTCTACTCGCCCGGCGGGAGCGCCATGACTGATTCCGATATCCAGGATATTCCTCCAGAATCCATCGGGTTGTTTTTTCCAGACGGAATTGAACTCTCCGAAGGCAACCGGCTTTTCATCCGTTTTCTTAGCGCGGTATTCCCAAGGGCCGGTATTGAAACCAAAATCACCTGAGCTGGCGATGTCGCTGTAAGCCACTTCCCAATAAAGCCAGTCATCGCTTACGAGTTGTTGTTGAATGCGCGCCTTCCCTCTCACGGGGCCCTGCGGCCCCTGGGTGACCGCACTGTCGCTGAGGAAGTAAAGAAAAGCGTCGCGTCGGTTTTGCGTTTTTGCCATTTCGATGAAGGCCTTTTCAGTATCGATCATGGACTGCAGATCGGAATTGAGAGGTTGAGCGTGTAGCCCACTTAAGGTTACAAGCATTGCAAGTAATGGAAAAACTCTTTTCATGGGCACTGCAAATTATGACTTGCCGAGGATAACACGGATAGAGACGGAGAAAGGTTCTCCCGGTGCTAGCCTCTACCTGCTGTACATTCTTAGCTGCGAAGCCGAAGACAACAACAAGTGGCGCGCCTTACCTGACTACACTAAACCTTCGCGTATTCCTCCATCGGCGGACAGCTGCACACCAGGTTCCTGTCTCCGTATGCATTGTCAACGCGACTTACACTAGGCCAAAACTTAGCTTCGCGTACAAAGGAAAGAGGATATGCGGCTTTTTGACGGCTGTATGGTAGCGTCCACTCGTTGGCCGTAATTACTGCCGCGGTGTGCGGGGCATTCTTCAGTACGTTCTGAACTTTATCTGCCTTGCCTTCCTCTACTTCGCGGATTTCTTTGCGGATCTCAATAAGTGCGTCACAGAAACGGTCAAGTTCTTCCTTCGGTTCACTTTCGGTCGGCTCGATCATGAGGGTTCCGGCAACAGGAAACGAAACAGTCGGAGCGTGAAACCCATAATCCATGAGGCGCTTCGCGATGTCCTCCACTTCAATTCCGGAATTTTTGAATTCACGACAGTCGACAATCATCTCGTGGGCGCATCGACCATGTGTGCCTGTATAGAGAATAGGATAGTGCCCACTCAGCCGATCTTTAATATAATTTGCATTCAGGATGGCAATCTTGGTGGCGTTGGTTAATCCTTCTCCGCCCATCATGGCGATGTAGGCGTACGGAATGGCCAAAATGCTTGCGCTTCCCCAAGGAGCCGCAGATACTGCCGTGATAGAATGATCCCCTCCCGTCTTCACCACCGGGTGACCGGGCAGGAATAGCTTCAACTTATCATTTACACAGATGGGGCCCATACCTGGTCCGCCTCCGCCGTGAGGGATACAAAACGTCTTGTGAAGGTTGAGGTGACAAACGTCCGCGCCGATATTGGCAGGAGATGTAAGCCCCACCTGGGCATTCATGTTGGCACCATCCATGTAGACCAGGCCGCCGTGTGTGTGGATAGTCTCGCAAATGTCCACAATGGATTCTTCAAACACACCGTGCGTAGATGGGTATGTCACCATGAGGCAAGCAAGTTGATCCTTGTACTGCTCCGCTTTCGCCTTGAGATCAGCGACGTCAATTTTTCCATCGGCGTCTGACTTCACGACGATTACATCCATCCCTGCCATGACAGCACTTGCGGGATTGGTTCCGTGGGCAGAGGAGGGGATCAATGCAATGTTTCGATTGCTGTCCTTTCGACTGCTGTGGTAAGCGCGGATAACCATAAGCCCGGCGTACTCACCTTGTGCTCCGCTATTTGGTTGCAAGGATACCCCCGTGAACCCAGTAATTTCTTTCAACCAGTCCTCGAGGTGCATTATGAGTTCATGATATCCTTTTGCCTGGCTGGCAGGAACAAACGGGTGCATGTGTCCGAGTTCTGGCCACGTCACCGGGATCATCTCGGCGGTAGCATTGAGTTTCATCGTACATGAGCCCAGAGAGATCATGGAGTGAACCATCGACAGGTCCTTGTTTTCCAATTTCTTGATGTAGCGAAGCATTTCATGCTCGCTATGGTGCATGTTGAATACCGGATGCTGGAGAAATTCTGAGGTACGGATTAAGGCCGCTGGCCACGTGATGGAATCGGGCTCTACACCGTGACCAGCAGAAGTTTTCTTCATGGCAGCAGCCAGGATATTAAGGATTGTATTTACATCTTCGACTGATGTGGTTTCATCCAGGGAAATGCCAATTCGGTTGTTGCCGAGGTTGCGGAAATTGATTTCGCGTACTGTTGCTTCGCGTTCTGTTGATGTAAAATCTGGAACAACAACTTGAAGGGTATCAAAATAGTTGGCGTTTTTCTGCTCGAGGCCAAGATCCTTGATACCATTGTCAAGCAGTTTGGCCAGTCCATGAATACGGCCAGCGATTTTTTTCAACCCGTGTGGACCATGATACACGGCGTACATGCCAGCCATGACCGAGAGCAACACCTGGGCAGTACAAATGTTGGAGGTGGCTTTTTCACGTCGGATGTGTTGCTCCCTGGTTTGCAGAGCCATACGGTATGCCGGATTTCCGGACGCATCAACTGATGCGCCGATGATCCGTCCTGGCATAAGTCGCTTGAACCCGTCACGCGTTGCAAAGAAAGCAGCATGAGGCCCACCAAACCCCATCGGGATACCAAAGCGTTGCGAAGATCCTACCGCGATGTCGGCACCCATTTCTCCAGGTGACTTCATCAGCACAAGACTCATTAGGTCAGTGCCCATAACGATGTATACTTCTTTTTCGTGGGCGGAGGTAATAAAGTTTGTGTAATCCTGAATTGCACCGTGTCCATTTGGGTTCTGGATATAGATTGCAAATAAATTCGGGTCAGTTACATCGAGCTTGTCAAGGCTCCCGATCACGAGGTCGATGCCGATGGGGGCAGATCGTGTTTTTAAAAGATCTACGGTTTGAGGAAATACAGTTTCATCGACGAAGAATTTCGTTGCATCTTTCTTTGCCCCCTTTCGCGAAGCGAAAAGCAAATGCATGGCTTCCGCTGCAGCTGTTGCTTCGTCCAACAAGGAGGCATTGGCAATTTCCATTCCCGCAAGATCAATAACCATCGTTTGGAAATTGATCAACGCCTCTAGGCGGCCCTGTGCGATTTCGGCCTGATAGGGGGTATAAGCGGTATACCAACCTGGATTTTCCAGAATGTTTCTTAAAATAACACCGGGTGTGAGTGTGTCATAGTATCCAGTACCAATGTATGATCTGAAGATCTTGTTCTTAGAAACGGTCTTTTTGAAGTGTTTTAGAAAATCTGACTCTGACTGCGCAGGGGGCAATTCAAGCTTCTTCTTCAACCGGATTCCTGCTGGTACGGTTTCTTCGATTAATTTATCAAGCGAAGCGGCTTTTACCACGTTTAGCATTTCATCGATCTGGCGCTGGTCAGGACCATTGTGCCGCGATTCGAATTTTTCGGAATAGTGTGGATTGATTTTCATAGGATGAGCATCTTAATTTCGGACTGCCGTTCGGGTGAGAGAAGTTGCCATTGGCCCCGTGGTGCCCACGGCAACTTAATAAACAACGATAGTCAGGATTTAGCCTGACTGGAAGCAATTAATTTTCAGCGCGCTCAAACTGGGAGAAGAAGAAATTGCCTTCAATCTCCGCATTCGCGTCGGAATCAGATCCGTGAATTGCATTTGCATCAATCGATTTAGCAAAAAGGGCGCGAATTGTGCCGGGGGCTGCCTTGGAGGGGTCTGTGGCGCCAATCAATTTGCGAAAATCTTCTACGGCATTATCTTTTTCCAAAATCATCGGGATGATAGGGCCCGAGGACATATAAGCGCACAGGTCTTTATAGAATGGTCTTTCCTTATGGATGGAGTAGAACTTGCCAGCCAGAACGGCGGTCAACGAGGTTTTTTTCATCGCTACGATTTTGAATCCAGCCTCTTCAATCATCTTAGCAATCGCTCCACTTTTTCCAGCCAATACGGCATCGGGTTTGATCATTGTAAAGGTTCGGTTAGTCGCCATTTGTTTGGTTTGTTTGAGTGATTTTGTGCCACCTTACCCGTTTGGCAAGAGGCATTGATAAGACTATTTTTCGGCCGCAAAACTACAAAAGAAGGGAGAATCAGGAAGGGTATTCCAATCATTAGTTGTCTTTGCGTGGCCGATTTGGCCCTTCCGGGGAGAATAAATCCTAAATAGTCCACGAATCTTCAATTCCTGATTATTTTTGCCCCCTTCATGGAAAATATTCAGCCCTTAAAACGCCTACTTGAGTCCCCAAAGGACATCGTTGTAGTAACGCATTACAAGCCGGATGCGGATGCGTTGGGGTCCTCCCTCGGGTTGGCTGGATTTCTAAAAAAGAAAGGCCACAGCGTACTGGTCGTCACTCCAAGTGACTATCCTAGTTTCCTGGCCTGGATGCCCGGCAACGAGGAAGTGATAGCCGTTTCCAAAGAGGCTCCCGGCTCTCTTGACCGAGCGGTAGGCGTGATTTCAAAGGCGGATATACTGTTCTGCCTGGATTTTTCAAATTTGAATCGAATACAAGATCTCGAGGGCGCAGTCCGAACTTCATCGGCCGTAAAGGTTCTTGTCGACCATCACCTGGAACCGGAGAAGTTTGCCGACTACGAGCAGTGGACAACGAAAGCGGCATCAACGGCTGGATTGATTTATCAGCTCATTGTGCAGCTGGGAGAAAAGCACCTTATTGACGAGGGCATTGCTAATTGCCTGTATGCCGGACTGATGACGGATACAGGTGGATTTCGTCACTCCAACACCACGCGAGAAGAGTTTCTCATTGCCTCTGAACTGGTTGGAGCTGGAGCAAATCCAAGCCTTGTCGCCAAGCTGATCTACGATACAAATTCATTGGAGCGACTGCGACTCACTGGCTTTGTGCTAAGCGAGAAACTTCAGGTCCTTCCGGAGTTTCAAACCGCGTACATGGCACTAAGCGCCCAGGACTTGAAACAATTTAGTTCTCAGACTGGCGACACCGAAGGCCTGGTGAATTACGGGTTGTCCATCACAGGTATCCGTCTTTCCGTACTTTTGCATGAGCGTAAGGAAGAAATAAAATTTTCATTTCGTTCCCTCGGCGATTTTTCTGTGAACGAAATGGCACGAAAACATTTTGAGGGTGGGGGCCATAAGAATGCTTCGGGCGGAACGTTCAAGGGAACACTGGAAGGAGCGCTAAAGAAGTTCTTGGATCTCCTTCCTGAATACAAGACAAAACTCAATTCATAATCTAAATAAATCACATGAAAATTGCACAGTTCGCCCTCTTGACTCTCGTTATTTGCTCAGCATGCTCTAAAGACAGAGAAGCACCGAATGGTCTCAAGGTCAAGGTCTTTAAGGAAGGCACAGGTAGTTTTGCCGCTCCCGGGGAGTTTCTTGTCACCCGAATGATTATCAAGGACGGAAAAGACTCTGTTTGGCGCGACACACAACTACAGGATGTTCCGATGATCATTCCGGTAGGCGATTCGTCAGCCATTGCGAATGAAAAAGGTGTGGAAAGCGCATTTCGTGTAATGAAGAAAGGGGACAGCCTCTCCATTGAGATTGCGGCAAAAATCTTGTTTGGGGAGCAGCCAATGCCTCCGAATATGAAGGCGGATGATAAAATGACGTTTATCTTCAGTGTTAAAGATATCACGGACCAGCAAGGGGTCAACGTAATCCAGCAAGGACTCCAGGCAAAGCAGTTCGAGAAACAACAACAACTTCAGGAAGGTCAAATCGTATTGGATACCCTCGCCATTGATTCCTACTTGGTGACAAACAAAATAACTACAATCAAGGGTCCGTCCGGCCTTCGCTATGTGATCAAGCGCATGGGGAATGGCGCCAAGCCATCGCTAAGCAGCGTAGTTTTCTTTAAGTACCGCGGAACCCTGATGGACACTGGAGTAGAGTTTGATCAATCTCAAACGCCAGTTGAATATCCGTTAGCCCGATTGATTCAGGGGTGGCAGATCCTGTTTCCATTGTTTCCAAAGGGAACTTCTGCTACCTTGTATATTCCATCTTCCCTTGGCTATGGCCCGACAGGTTATCAGCCGGGCATTCCGCCGAATGCAAACCTGATTTTCGATGTGGAGCTTGTTGACTTTAAAGACTAACTGTTAAGATGAAAAAATTTCTAATCGCGGCCCTGGCGCTGCTGACCCTGGGATGCAGCACCGACAATGTGCTGCCCTATGATGATCAACTCAAGAAAGATGTCGCGGCCATTGACAAATATCTCGATGCGAATGGAATTGTCGCCGTGAAAGATGTTTCTGGTATGCGCCTGGTGATTGAGGATCCGGGTGCTGGAATTTATCCAGTCCTTACCAGCAAGCTGACGGTGAAATACACAGGCAAATTTATGAGTGGATCCGTATTCGATCAGCAGGGTGCAACCGGAACGCCTGCGCCTTTTACAACACCCCTGGCCGGTTTGATTAAGGGTTGGCAAATTGGCTTTTCCTCCTATGTAGGCAAAGGAGGAAAAGCCACCTTTTATATTCCTTCAGGCCTGGGCTATGGAACTACTCCACCGAATGGATTTCCCAAAAACGCCAATCTGATTTTTGATGTCGAACTGATTGGTTTTACGAACTAAGTCGGCTTCACTAACCGCATGAGACTTTGTTTTGCGACCAACAACAAACACAAGGTAGAGGAAGTAAATGCAGTATTGGGTAAGGAATTTCAATTGCTCACCCTCAAAGAGTGCGGCATATGGGAAGAATTGCCAGAGACCCAGGACACCCTGGAAGCCAACGCCAGGCAGAAAGCACTCCACGTCTTTGAGCAATTTAGGATTCCGTGTTTTGCAGACGATACAGGCCTAGAGGTTGATGCGCTACAGGGTGCTCCGGGCGTTTATTCTGCCCGATACGCCGGGCCTCAACGGAACAGTGACGACAATATTCAGCTTCTGTTACGAAATCTTACCGGCTTATTGCCGAGAACAGCCCAATTTCGAACGGTGATTTATCTAGCGTTGCCTCATGGGCAGTGGTCCTTTGAAGGCACGATTCGCGGTTCTATCCTGGGAACCCTTCAAGGCCACGGAGGCTTTGGCTACGACCCGGTATTTCTGCCTGATCAGTCTGTGAAGACGCTTGCGGAAATGACCCTGGAAGAGAAGAATCGGATAAGCCATCGCGCGGCTGCGGTGAATAAGCTGGCTGAATTTCTGCGGGCAGTGTAACGCTTTCTGAGTTTTGTTTGCCATTTTGCACTCTGCAAACACACAACGTGAACAAACCCTACACGATCGGCATTACCGGCGGCAGCGGCTCTGGAAAGACGTTCTTCCTGGAAGGATTGTCCTCACGATTCTCCAAAGAACAGTTGTGCTTGATTTCTCAAGACAACTACTATAAAACCTGGGACCTTCAACCGCTAGATCAAAACAAAGTCATGAACTTTGATCTTCCGGTTTCCATCGACAGGGAAGCATTTCATGCCGACCTGATGAAACTAAAAGCAGGGCAGGTGGTGCATAAAAAGGAATACACATTCAATAACCCATCGGTCGAGCCTCGCACCCTGGTGTTTAACCCTACACCCATCATTATTGTTGAGGGACTATTTGTCCAATACTTCGAAGAAATTTCTGCTGAACTTAACCTGAAGATTTTTATCGAAGCGAAAGACCATATTAAGATTGGACGCCGGATAAAACGCGATCGCGTGGAGCGCGGCTATGACCTCGATGATGTATTGTATCGCTACGAATTCCACGTTATGCCGGTATATGAATCGCTAATCTCCCCGTTAAAACACCAGGCTGATCTGGTAGTACCCAATGATCACGGCTTTGACAAGGCGCTGGAGGTGCTCACGGGCTTCCTAAAGACCCTTGTATAAGCATGGATCTGGAAGTGTGACACTTGGAAAGTACCTCTCAATTTCTACCTTTGTGTCCCTTAAGTGAATATGAAAAGCAGGAAATTGGGTAGGAATTTGATGGTGGCCGCTGGAATAGTGGCAGCGCTCATTATCCTATTGTCCCCTGCCTTCCAGCGCGAGGCATCCCAGTTTTTGACTAAGGACAACGCCAAAACAGAGAAGCCCGGAGAAGCGGAAAAGCAGTTCGTTGCAGTTCCGTCGGTTGCAGTGACCTCCGGTCAGACTGGTGAAGTAGAAGCTGTAAACCCATTTGTCATTCAGGAAATAATTGCCGAACCCGAGCGGAGGACAATTCTACCTTTGCCAATTCTTGCAATTCCCGCGACTTTTTTTAGGGCTCTGCTCAGGACAGTCATTTCGCCCCAAGCCCCTTAAGCTTATTCGTCAAGTTATTGCCGGGTTTCATGTCCTGTGAAACGCGTGCTTTTTTTCTTTTGTCCACAATAATTCAAATCTAACTACTAAGTGTATGCGTAATAAAGGAGTCGTCGTCGTACTTACCATTATCATCACCCTGCTTTGTGTGTATTACCTGTCGTTCACGTTTGTATCGCGACGGATACAGCAGGATGCCGTAAACTATGCCACAGATGCTGCTGGATCATTAAATCTTAGCAAAAAGCAGGGTTATCTTGATTCCATTTGGAATCTTCCTGTCTACACGCTATTTGGCGCGGAGTATACTTTTAAGGAAGTCAAGGAAAATGAACTCAGTCAAGGACTTGACCTTCAGGGGGGAATGCACCTGGTTCTTGAAGTTTCTCCTGGAGAAATCATTCGAGGCCTCAGCGGCAACAACCAGGATCCTGCATTCATTGCTGCGTTGCAGACTGCCCGCGAACGGCATAAAACCAGCAATGCGAATTTTGCGGATCTTTTCTATGCTGCCTTCAAGGAAGCAAATGCTGACCGCACGATGGCATCGCTGTTTGTTTCAACCGCCAACCGAGGCCGTGTCAATCTCTCGGATACGGATGCTGCGGTCCTGGCTTTCTTGAAAGAAGAAATTGAGCGCGCGTTTGATCGGTCATTCACGATTCTAAAAACCCGGATCGATAAGTTTGGAACCTCGCAGCCTAACATTCAGCGTCTGCAGGGCGGGGGCCGCATTCAGGTAGAGATTCCCGGTGCGGACAACCCGCAACGGGTGCGTAAGTTGCTTTCGGGCGTTGCCCGGCTGGAGTTTTGGGAAATCGTGGAATACAATGACCCGCAGTTAAGCCAGGCCCTCATGGGTGTGAACCAGATGTTAATGAAGGAACAGACGGCAGCAGCAGAATCAAAGAAACCTGAATCGGCTGCCAAGCCCATAACTGAAAGTAAAAAGGACACAGTTCAATCTGCACTGGAGCAGCAGCTTAGTCAGGCCGCCAGCGATACGACCGGCAATGCGTTGGATTCACTCCGCAACCTCACAGTTTCTCCTCTTTTTTCATTGAGCAATCCGGGCATTCCGTTTATGTATGCGATCAAGGACACAGCCCAAATAAACCGGCTGCTGAAGCGCGAGGACGTGCGCGCGTTGATTCCCCGGTCCATTGGTTGGTTCTGGGATGTGAAGTCGGCGCCAGAAATTACGACTGGTGTTGATGACCTACGTCTGAATTTTGTCAACCTGGGTCGTGCAGGAAAGCCGTTGCTCTCCGGTGAGGTGATCAACGATGCGCGCCTAGACTACGACCAGTTTGCTCGTCCTGCAGTCAGCATGACGATGAACGCATCCGGCTCACGCGTTTGGTCCAAGATAACTGCAGCTGCGGCCAGCAAGTCGCCCCAAGGCCGCATTGCTATTGTGTTGGATAACTACGTGTATACAGCGCCAACCGTTCAAGGAGAAATTCCGAACGGTAATTCGCAAATTACAGGAAGCTTCCAGTTGGAGGAGGCGAAAGATTTGGCAAACGTGTTGAAGGCCGGCTCGCTTCCTGCCCCTACCCGAATTGTGGAAGAAGCCTACGTTGGGCCATCGCTTGGTCAGTTGGCGCAAAACCAGGGCCTACTCTCAGCCGCCTGCGGATTGGCAATGGTTGTAATTTTCATGATGGCCTATTATTCAAAAGGTGGATTGGTTGCCAACCTGGCTTTGTTGTTCAATATTTTCTTTGTCCTCGGTATCCTCGCCCAGTTCAATGCAGCACTTACCCTTCCGGGTATCGCTGGTATCGTCCTCACCATGGGCATGGCGGTTGATGCAAACGTTCTTATCTATGAACGAATCCGGGAAGAATTGCGAAATGGGAAGAAGCTGCGCGAAGCCATTAAGCTTGGCTATGAGCGGGCATTCTCGGCCATCTTTGACTCGAACTTAACTACGTTCCTCACGGGGATGTTTCTGTTCATCTTTGGTCTCGGGCCGTTGAAAGGGTTTGCGATCGTGTTGATGATTGGTATTGGCACCTCGTTCTTTTCAGCGGTATACATTTCCCGAGTAATCATCGAATGGATGGTACGCCGGGGAGATGAGGCCAAGTTGACGTTTGAAACAGGCATATCCTGGGCCGTAAAAAAAGACTTAATCATTGATTTTATTTCATATCGAAAGAAGGCGTACATATTCTCATCCACCGTTATCCTGATTGGATTCATTCTCATCGCTATACAAGGGTTGAACCTGGGTGTGGACTTCAAGGGGGGTCGCTCGTTTATCGTAGCCTTCACGCAACCCATTGAGGCAACACAAATGAAATCTGACCTAACCGCAAGTTTTGAGAATGCGGGCACAGAAGTGAAGAACTATGGCGGAAGCAACGTAATGAAAGTCACGACGTCCTACCTCGTGGAAGATGAATCCGAAGCAGCCGATGACAAAGTGAAAGCCGCAATAATTAAGGGATTGGAAACCAAAACGGGTAAAAAGTACACGGAAAATGACCGGCAGCTGGATGACACCCACTTTACAATTCCTTCGACATCCAAAGTGGGGGCTACCATTGCGGATGATATTAAAGGTTCTGCGTATTGGGCAGGCGGTCTGTCCATTCTGTCGATCTTCCTGTATATTCTCATCCGCTTTCGTAAATGGCAGTTCAGCACAGGAGCGATCGTTGCGTTGATTCACGATATGCTCTTCACATTCGCAGCCTTTGCCATTGCACGGGTATTTGGATTTGCATTGGAAATCGATCAGGTCTTTGTGGCGGCCTTGCTGACCATTATTGGTTATTCCATCAACGATACGGTGATCATCTTCGACCGGATCCGGGAATACATGGGCCTCGGTACCAGCCACGAACGGAACCGAATATTCAACAGCGCCATTACCAGCACGCTAAGCCGCACCATTATTACGTCAGGCACGGTGTTGATGGTTGTTGTGGTGTTGCTTTTCTTTGGAGGTGAGATCTTGCGTGGATTCTCGTTTGCCATGGTAATTGGTGTGGTAATCGGAACGTATTCGTCCATCTTCATTGCGGCACCTCTCGTGATTGATTTGGATTCCAGAAAACCGGAAACTGTCAAGGCATAGAAAGCCAGGGACAAGAATCCTTAAAAATCCTGCTCGATTTGAGCAGGATTTTTTTTATCCATATTGATTCAAAAGTTTATTGATTGCGCTCCACCCGAACCCCAACGGAGAGAATCCCCGGTAGTGTATCCAGGCGCATAAACTGAGTAAGGCGAATGGAGTATTTTCCAGGTGACGGGAACCTGAATGTGCTTAGAATCGGAAACTGATGATCATATAAATCGCCTAACCCACTTTCGCCCAGAGGCCTGCCAGAGGTCTCGAACAAATTGTGGTAGACAAGTTTTTGCGCCAATTTATTCCCACTAGAATCAGATAGCAAGTAAGTAACATTGATCCGCGTAGACGGATAGTCCAGTGAATTACGGACGTTGTAATAGACTGTGTAGGCCTGAATGGAATCCGGAATCGTGAATTCAAAAACGGGTTCATCTTTTACAACCCATGATCTTCCAGCAAATTCATGATTGTCTTCAAACACCCGACGATCATCGCAGCCCCCTATGAGGCCAGCGGCAAAGAGGATACTCACGGACCAAGGAAGGAGGGATGCGTAACGGCGCATGAATTGGAACTTATCTGGGTTTTGGGGGATTTCCTTTCGGGGGGTTGCCAGGTCCGGGTCTCCGTCCACGGTTATCCCGACGAGGAGGTCGCGATCTCTTTTTGTTTCGACCTCCCTTGTTGCTGAATTTCTTATCCAGGCGTTCCAGATCGCTGTTCAGCACAGACACCGGTTCCCGCTCCACCAATTCGTTCAATTCCAATGTGGCCGGTTTGCGGCCTTCCTGGTTGAGCTTGATAATTTCTTTTACCCGCTCCACGTTGAGGGGAATCCAGGCATTTTCTTCTTTGTAACCAAACCACATCTTCTTGCGGAAGATATCGGTCTTCTGCAGCGAGGCGTCGCCCTTTTCGGTTTGTAGCGGTTGGGAGATTTCCGGGATATCCTTGAGGGCATCCATGTACGTTTCCAGTTCGAAGTTGAGGCAGCACTTCAACCGACCGCACTGGCCGCTGAGTTTGCTGGGGTTCAATGACAAGTTCTGATAACGCGCAGCGCTGGTGGAAACATTTTTAAAGTCGCTGAGCCAGGTAGAACAACAAAGTTCTCGGCCACAAACGCCGATGCCACCGATGCGTCCCGCCTCCTGCCGCAGACTGATTTGCCGCATTTCAACGCGAATACGGAATTCACCGGCAAGAATCTTAATGAGCTCCCGAAAATCAACGCGCTCTTCCGCCGAATAGAAAAAACTTGCCTTCATGTTATCTGCCTGGTATTCAACATCAGAAAGTTTCATGTTCAGCCTCATTTGCCGTACGATTTCGCGGCACCGGTGAAGGGACGGAAGCTCGCGTTTTTTTACCTCTTCCGATTTATCCAGGTCTCGCGTATTGGCTAGGCGATAGATCTTAAGAATTTCCCCATCATTGGCTACGTTCTTCTTCTTCATCTGCAGGCGTACCAATTCGCCCTGCAACGACACATGCCCCAGGTGGTGCCCGCTCTGAACCTCTACAATGACGGGGTCTCCGGCATGCAAGTCTATCTTTTCAGGATTTCGGTAGTATTCTTTTCGGCCATTCTTGAAACGGACTTCAACGACGTCAAAGCGTTCGGAAACAGGCATGTCCATGTTGGAGAGCCAGTCGAACACATTCATTTTATTACAACCACCCGTCTCGCAGGCTCCGTTGTTATTACAGCCTGAAACCTTCCCATCTTTTTTTGTGCCGCACGAACAACCCATATTCAATTCTTTCTTAAAACGTCTCGTTCAGATGTTGACGGTTTTCTTAATTGGAGCAAATCTACACCAATATCCTTTCTGAAATAGGCCTGGGCAAATGAAATGGAGTCCAAGGCTTGATAGGCATTCGCGCGGGCTTGTTCCAGTGTGGCACCCTTACCCGTAACCGCAATCACCCGTCCGCCGTCAGTTATGATTTCCTTTTCGGATAACTTGGTTCCTGCATGGAAGACCAGGCTCTCAGATGGCTCGGAGCCTGAAATCACCAGGCCCTTCGTATATTCTCCTGGATAGCCGCCCGATACCATCATCACAGTAACGGCAAAATTGGGCGATAGGTTAATCGACTTGTTTTTCAATTCACCTTTTGCGCAAGCCATCAATAGTTCGACGAGATCGGACTCAATTCTGGGAATGACCGCTTCCGTCTCCGGATCACCCATCCTGGCGTTGTACTCGATGACATACGGTTCCCCGGCTACGTTGATAAGTCCAAAAAAAATAAAACCACGATACGGAATATTTTCCTGATTGAGCCCCGAAAGGGTTGGCAAGATGATCCGTGCTTTCACCTTGTCCATAAATGCAGCATCTGCAAAAGGAACGGGTGACACGGCACCCATGCCGCCGGTATTAGGCCCTTGGTCCTGTTCGCCAATTCGTTTGTAATCTTTGGCCTCCGGCAATAAAACATATTCCTCACCGTCGGTTAGCACAAAAACTGAAAGTTCAATTCCGGAAAGGAAGTCTTCAACCAGCACCCGCGCGCTGGCAGCCCCAAAGAGCCGGTTGCTCAACATGTCATGTAACGCTGACTTCGCTTCAATCAGGGTTTCACAAATGATTACCCCTTTGCCGGCTGCAAGGCCATCGGCTTTTAATACAATGGGGAGTGTACACGTATCTAGATATTCTAACCCCTGTGCCAGCTCAACTTCTGTGAACGTCCTGGCTTTTGCGGTAGGGATGCCGTGCCTCACCATGAATTGTTTCGAGAAATCCTTACTCCCTTCCAATTGGGCACCCAGTTTCCCCGGGCCTACCAGGAGAATGTGCTCAAGTCCTTGTGTTGCTTGGAAGTAGTCACGGATCCCGAGTACCAGTGGCAATTCAGGCCCTACAATCACGAGGCCAATGTTTTTATCAACACAAATCTTTCCGAGCCCAACAAAGTCATCGGAGCGGATAGCCAGATTTTCACCCACCTGTGCGGTGCCCGCATTGCCGGGTGCAATGTAAAGTGCGGTGGTAAGCTTGCTCTGCTTGATTTTCCAAGCCAGAGCGTGCTCTCGGCCTCCGTTTCCAATTAATAGGATGTTCATGTTCCGTGAAACGCCAAAGATAACAAGGATTTTTAGGCTGTGCCTAGTTGGCGTACTCGCTCAGGAATTTGATGCGCATGAGCCGCATCTCCTCTTCATTGTAGTCCGAATTGTTCGAATCGGCCAGGGCTTCATCCAGGCTATCGGTTTCTGAATTGAGGAAATAGTCGAAAATATGGTTTTGCTTTTGTTCATCCAGGACATCATCGATATAATAGTCCAGGTTAAGCTTTGTTCCGGAGTAGCAGATATTTTCTATCTCGGTAAGCAAGTCTTCAAAGGAGAGGCTTTTAGATTCTGCTATTTCCTCCAGATCGACCTTCCGATCGATTTGCTGTATGATGAAGATCTTGATCTTGGACTTGTTCACCGATGACTTAACCACTACTTCGGTAGCGGTTTCGATATCATTGTCATCGATATATTTTTGTATGAGCTCCAGGAAATCCTTCCCAAATTTCCTGACTTTCCCCATGCCCACACCATTTACTGCCGCCAGATCCTCTTCGTTGGTTGGGTAGGTTGTGGCCATCTCTTCCAGGGAGGGATCTTGAAAGATGACGTACGGAGGAAGATCCTTGTGCCGGGCAACCTGCTTGCGCAGGCTCTTTAGCATTTCAAAAAGCCTCTCGTCGTACGATTTGGAAGTTGCCGGCGCACGTTCAGATGATACTTCCTCGTCCTCAATAGCTGTGGTGAAGTCGTGATCCCGGGCTAACTCAATGGCATGGGGCTTAATGAGGAACTTCTTTCCTTTTTCTGTCAGTTTGAGTACGCCGATGTTGTCAATGTCCTTTTCCAGGTATTGAAAGATCAGGGCTTGCCGGACTACTGATTTCCAGAAATCCGCCTCTTCGTCTCCACCTTTCCCGTAGATCGCGAGGTCAAAATGGCCGTAACTCTTGACATATTCATCCTCCGTTCCGCGGATCACGTTGATCAGGTGATTGAGGCCAAATCGTTCATTAGTTTGCTTGGTCGCTTCAAGGACGGTCTTGACGGCCACCGTGCCATCATATCGTTCGCGCGGATGCACACAGTTGTCACACGAGCCACAGTTTGCCATGGTAAATTCTTCGCCAAAGTAATGGAGCAGTTGCCGGCGTCGGCAAATGGGAGATTCGGCATAGAATTCCATTTCTTGTAAAAGGACACGTGCATTTTCCCGTTCCTGAACTGTTTTGTCCTTGTTAAATTTTTCAAGTTTGCTCAAATCGTTGTGACTATAGAACATGAGGCAAATACCCTCTAGTCCATCGCGTCCGGAACGCCCAGTTTCCTGATAGTAGCCTTCGAGGGATTTGGGTACATCGTAGTGAACGACGAACCTGACATCGGGCTTATCAATCCCCATTCCAAAAGCTATGGTGGCTACGATAATTTCTACTTCTTCATTGAGGAAGTTGTCCTGATTCCTTGCGCGCACGTCCGGATCCAGCCCAGCGTGATATGGCGCTGCATTGAACCCATTGACATTTAGGAGTTGTGCAATCTCCTCTACTTTTTTTCGACTAAGGCAATAAATGATTCCGGATTTTCCTTTGTGCTCCTTTAGAAAGCGGATCAGTTGTTTCTTTGTTTCCTTTTTCGGACGGACTTCATAATACAGATTTTTCCGGTTAAAGGAAGAGATAAAGACGTCCGCCTCTTCCATTTGAAGGTTCTTCTGTATGTCTATTTGCACTTTAGGTGTTGCTGTCGCAGTCAGCGCAATTACCGGCAGGTTGCCCAATTGGCCGATCATGGTTTTGATCTTGCGGTACTCCGGCCGGAAGTCATGGCCCCATTCTGAAATGCAGTGTGCCTCATCGATGGCGACAAAGCTGATTGTTACTTTTTGCAGGAAGGTGATGTTCTCTTCTTTGTTGAGTGATTCGGGCGCTACGTAGAGCAACTTAACCGATCCGGAAATGCAGTCCTTTTTAAGTCGAGTGATTTCGGCTTTGCTAAGTGTAGAATTTAGAAAGCGTGCGTGAATGCCATAGGCATTGAGCTGATCAACCTGATTTTTCATCAAGGCGATAAGGGGTGAAATGACGATAGCCAAACCGTCTCTGATCATGGCTGGCAGCTGGTAGCAGAGTGATTTGCCGGCGCCAGTGGGCATAATGACGAATGTATTTCTTCCGCTTAAGAGGTTTTTGATCACCGTTTCCTGGTTGCCCCGAAACGTTGTATATCCAAAAAATTCCTTTAGTCGAGCACTTAGCGTATCCTTATCTTCGGCCACTATCATGGGTTCATGAGTCAATTAAATCCTTACATTTGCTATCCGCAATCGATGTCGAGCGAAAGGTCATTGAATATACTAAAAAATTCGGCAGATAGATCATCCAATCTTACGATTGGTAGGTCGTGTTGAGGATGAACGGACAGAATGCCATAATGTTATTGTGAGGCTGTAAATGGACAAAAATTTATACGTGGTGTTAATGGCTGGCGGGATCGGGACTCGCTTTTGGCCATACAGCCGGAATATTAAGCCGAAGCAATTCCTGGATGTTCTGAACACCGGAAAAACCTTGGTACAGTCCACCTACGAGCGGTATCTGACCATCTGCCTTCCGAAGAACATTTTTATTGTCACCCATGAGGAGCATGCTGGCTTGGTGACTGGCCAGCTGCCTATGGTGCCCCCGGAACAAGTGATTCTGGAGCCCATGCGCAAGAATACGGCTCCCTGCATTGCTTATGCCGCGAACCGGATCTTTCGTCAAAATCCTAACGCCATCATGGTTGTCAGCCCTTCGGATCACCTGATCTTGAATGAACGAGACTTCCTGGAGACAGTTCAGAAAGCGGCTAAGGACGCGCAGGGGCAGGATAAACTAATCACCCTCGGCATAAAGCCTTTACGTCCCGAAACCGGCTACGGATACATTCAGTTTCTAGAAAGCCAGGCCAGTCTCAAGAAGGTAAAAACGTTTACCGAAAAACCTGCTCTTTCGCTGGCGAAAACATTCTTAGAGAGTGGTGATTTTGTCTGGAATTCCGGAGTATTTGTGTGGGGGGTTCAGGCCATCCTAAAGGCATTCCAACAATTCTTGCCCGAGATGTCCGAGGCATTTGAGGAAATACGGCCTCGTCTAAACACACCGGACGAGCGAAAGTTGGTCGCTCAAGTTTATGGCCAGACAAAAAACATCTCGATTGATTATGGTGTGATGGAGAAAGCGGACAACGTATATGTTTCGCTCGGCGACTTCACCTGGTCAGACCTTGGCTCATGGGCATCTCTTTATGAGGCCTCTGTCAAAGACGATGAAAACAATGTCGTGAGCGGAGAAGCACTTGTTTATGACACCCGTAACTCCGTAATCAAAGGACCGCCTGATACATTAATCGTCGCACAGGGGCTCAATGGATATCTGGTTGGCGTATTTGACAATGTGGTCATCATCTGCGAAAAAGATAAGGAGGAACTCTTCCGGCGCTATGTCAATGACATTAGGGCGCGTCCGGGCGGCGCCGATTTTCTGTAATTGTCAGGTTTTACTTGGCAGCTTTCGGGGAGGCAACAGATTTCTGCCGAACCACTTCATAGATCGCAACCCCTGCAGCCACAGACACATTCAACGACTCAATTTTTCCCTTCATGGGTATTTTGGCCAAGATGTCTGCGTCCTTCATCAATGCAGGTGAAATGCCGTCTTCTTCTGAGCCCATCAAAAGTGCCGTCGGTACGGACAAATCTACGGTGTAGAGATTCAGCTCAGCTTTTTCCGTACACGCCACAACTTGAATACCATTCTCCCGAAGTTCGGTCATTGCCTGTTTCATCGACTTGACACGGCACACAGGAAGATGGTGAAGCGCCCCTGCTGAGGTCTTGATGGCGTCGCTCGTGACTGGGGCATTGCCCTTTTCTTCAATGACAATGGCATCGAGGCCCGCACATTCGCAGGTTCGGGCCACAGCTCCGAAGTTCCGCACGTCAGTAATTCGATCCAGCAGAAGGAAGAATGGAACACGGCCCTCACTGTAGGCGTGGTCGATGATCATCTGCATCGAGGCATACTGGATCGACGCCAAATAGCCCACCACACCTTGGTGGTTCTGGCTCGTCAATCGCTTAAGCTTTTCCGGGGGCACCCAGCTGAACGGAATGTCCTGGTCTTTCAGGGCACCTACCAATTCCTTCATCAAGTCGTTATTCACGCCTGCTTGAAGAAAGACCTTTTCAATGTGACGCCCAGATCGGACTGCCTCAATCACTGCGCGAGTTCCGTATATCAATTCACTTTTTTCCATGAGGCTTTATGTTGCCTAAAAGTACTAGGAATATGTGTATTCAGGGTGAGAAACTTGGCAATTCCGCGCGGAGCGGTGGGTTGGGCTACGATCAGAACCGGCTCTTTCGCCAAAGATCGATGGTTTGATACCAGTACTCACTGTATCCCTTTTCGCGTACAAGCACAGAATGATCCGGATGGTAAACGCTTCCGGCTTTCGAAAAACTGAAGGATTGGCGTGGGTTCTTATAATTCCAAGTTTCATATTGTCCATCCACCTGCACTTCATCGGGCTGACCGAAGATAATAGAGATCATCCCGCGATCTGTTTTCCATCCTTCCTTGAACGAAGTAAAGTAGAAATTCGCATATTCCACGCGCTTGAAGTAGCTACGCATGAATGTTTTGGCCCGTTCTTTGTCTTTCGTTATTTCCAGGATGATTCTGTCAAACTGGAGTTTATCTTCACCGGCCAGTCCAAGTGCGTCATTTTCTTCACGAGTGGTTACAAACAGAAGGGGCCCTTTCAGATTACCAAGTCTATTGTATTTGGGATAGGGCGCGCGTTTGATCAGAAAGGAAAAGCCTTCCGCCGATATAGTATCCTCCTGCGCAAGGTATAGCCCTTCTTGTGTGAACGGCCCCAGTTCGCTATTGGGCATCGCCGAAAAGATTGAGTCCGGAAACAGAAACCGATCCATCTTTATTTCTTTTACGACAAAAGGTGGTGAAGGTGTAGGAAAACCATCCTTGTAGTAAGAAAAATGTATAAGCTTTCCAGATCCGCTGCCCCGGATGATGTAGCGTCCATCAGCAAAGAGGTACGGAGACCATTGCTTCTCGCCGTTAAGTTCCAGATATCCGTTGACCGGATGATGAGCCTCAATCTGCTTGAAGAAGAACCAGCTTTTGCCTGTTCCCACGTTGATTGCTTTAGCTGAAAGGAGCCATGGTTTTGAAGGCTTTGGAAAAATGAATTTTCCTTCTATCCAGGCGTTGGTGACGGCGATCGTATCCGTTGACTTCACTGCAGTACCCTGCCTTTGTGCATACGATTCCTTCTTTTCCCATTTGAGCAGGTAGCGAGTGGTAACGGCGTTGTTGCACCGTATCCGATAGAAGACAACCACGCTGTCCCCCCGGTTCATCGGCTTTATCTGAAGAATTACTTCAGTCAGCGGATCGTATCCATAGTTGAAGTTGATGGAATTAATTGCCTGCCCGCTTGACGATAGCTGAATCAACAGGAGGGAGGCGATAGCGCTGAATTTCAAAGTTCTCATTACGTATGTAAAATAACGAAGAAAGAAATAGAAATGATGTGCCTGTGCCTCGCCTTTTAAGGCGGGAAAGTAAATGGGCTGGGCGCAGTCCTGGATTTGACTAGGCCGGGTTCCTGGGTCTGGACTAAAGCCATTCTGTTTTTATTTTCTGGCCCACACCCTAAAGGACGTGTGAATCCGTATTTTTGCGCCCCATGCCCAAAATTTATACTACTGAAATAACCTCAGACCAGCTGGTATCAGACAACCCGCTTCATCAGCGCCTGCTAAAGCCTTACATCGTCGCAGGAGAATGGATCAAGGGAGATTTGCTTGAAGTCGGTTGCGGCGAAGGGCGAGGAATCTTGAACGTAATCCCATCTGTAAAATCCTATTGGGCCATCGACAAGATCGCGTCTGCCATTGCCGACCTTCGCCAAAGGTTTCCAACCGGAAATTTTGTTGCGGGCAACCTGCCTCCGCTACCGTACCCAGATGCTTCATTCGATTCAATCATCAGTTTTCAGGTCATTGAACATATCGAAGACGATGGGTTGTTTTTAAAAGAAATTAATCGTGTCCTCAGGCCCGGTGGAGTTGCGTTGATCACGACGCCTAATCGCCCCTTGTCGTTGTCACGAAATCCATGGCATATTCGTGAATACACTGCTGATGAATTGGCCCGCATGGCCAAAACCATTTTTGCTTCAGTGGAAATGAAGGGGGTTTTTGGAAATGACAAGGTCATGGCCTATCACGAAAAGAACAGGGAATCGGTGAATCGACTGATGCGCTGGGATATTCTTGACCTTCAGTATCGGCTTCCTGCTTCGGTATTGCGCATTCCTTATGACCTTTTGAATCGCTTCAACCGCACCCGCCTGCAAAAAAGTTCGGATGGCTTAGTGGCCGGCATCACCCACTTGGATTACCTGATCAGCGACAAGCCGGAAACATCCCTTGATTTATTCCTGATCGTCCGAAAGTAGTCCCTAGTACGCGTCGCGATCGCTGTCGCGGACCTGAAGGCCCTCCAGAATCTTCTGATAAGAATCTTCAAAACGTTTTCCAAGTTCAAGTTGCTGGTGTTCGTACAGGATCCGCTGCAGTTCTCCGAGGATGTAAAGATTGCGTCGAACCTCCATAGAAATGCCGGAGTACTTTTTGGTTTCGTAGTTCACCATTTCCTCTGCCCTCGTACCCAGGAGGGTTGCAATTTCCGTTGCCTTGGCTTTATCGCCCGCACGGAACAAAAGCTCAACCGTTGAGACCGTTGTTATGTCATACCGCACTCCGGTATCTGGCATTTTCGCGAGACTGAAGTAAAGAACTTCTTTTCCACGGACTGTATCGCCTTGGTCGAGGATAGCCTCCGCAAGTGAATTCAATGAACCACGATGGTTCTGAATAAAACCGCGATAATCCTCATTATAATATAGATTGGGATTGTCAAGCCCTCGGTAACCGAAGTCATTGACCATTTTTTTGTAGGAGGATTCAATGTCGACCAGGTTTTCTCTGTCCTTGCGATTGTTTCTCACCGGGAGTACACGGTAGGCATTGCCTTCCTGTACGACATAGTCGCGTATTTCAAGATTTAGCTGCGCCAAAGATGTGTTATTCAGGTAAATGGGCCGTTCCCAGTTGTTGGTCACCAACACATCCAGAAAGGCCAGGTCTTTCTTCTCTAAGGCCGTACCCTTCAGGCGGAAACGCATTTGGTCTACAACAAGGCTGTCCATCCCTTTAGGAATAATGCCTTTAGCCAATACATCCTTCCGGTCAATGTTCAACGTGAAGACTTTGCTGGGCACAATGTTGGTGCGGTCATAGCGCAACTGTGGATAATTTTTTTTGAGCAGATCCAAATACTGACGAAGGTCCATGCTCGGAATCTTCAGGTCCGTGAAATACAGAACATCGTTCGGGCCGCCCTGCCGGTAATGCTCTTTCGTGAGGGTATATTTGAAAGGCTCGGATTGATTTTGCTTCAGCATTGACTGTTCGATGTACCAATCGGTGTTGTAGTAACTGAAGACCACGACGCGCACATCCGGACGATGACCTTCCACCTCTTGAGCATACCACAACATGAATGTGTCGTTGTCGCCACCCGTGTAGATGATTCCGTTTGGATCGCATGAAGAAAGATAGTTCTTGCCGGAGTCTACAGAGAAGAATCGATTGCTGCGGTTGTGGTCATCCCAGCCCTGAGAAGCCATCAGGAAAGGGGCCGACAAGGCGATGACGGTTGCTGCGATTGCGCTTGCCTTCATGCTCTTGATGTATTGATTGAAGAAAGCCACCATGCCGATCACTGAAAAACCTATCCAGAAAGTAAATGCATACGTTGAGCCCGAATAAATGTAATCGCGTTCACGCGGTTCTACGGGGGGTGAGTTCAGGTAGACAACAATGGCTACACCGGTCATAACGAACAACAGTGCGACGACGGCAAAATTCTTTGTGTCTTTGAGGAATTGATAGAACATGCCGATAAGCCCGAGCACGAATGGAATCATGAAGTAGTTATTTCTCGCCTTGTTTTCGGCCAATTCCTGCGGCAGTTCTTCAAACCAGTCTTTCGGCCCGAGCCAGTCGGCATCCTGGATGTCGCTGGTGCGACCGGCGAAATTCCACATGAAATAGCGCATGTACATGTGTCCAATCTGTTGGCGGAACATGTACATGATATTCTGTGAAAAAGTTGGCCGTTCTCCCTCTTTCAAGCCAATGATGTTGCGGTATTGTGTTTTGAATTCCGGGTTCCAGGCGCGAGGTAGAATAGTCTCCTGGCCGGGCTCATAGACATAATCAAGCTTGCGGTCAGTGATCTCATACTTGTCCTTTCCTTTGGTGTACACCGCTGACTTTTCTTCCAGGTCAATAACCTTTGCTGTGAAGTACGGTCCGTAGAGCAACGGGCGACTGCCATACTGCTCACGCTTCAAGTAGCGAACAAACGACATGACATCCTTCGGCGCGTTTTCATTAATGGGGGTGTCAAAGTTGCTGCGAATTACAATGGTTGCATAGGAGCAATAACCGATCAGAATGAACGCTGTGGACAACAGAAATGTGTTGAGCAACGGCTTGTTTTTCTGGTGTGAATGACGGATGCCGTACACGAGCCCTCCTACAAGAAGGAGGCAGAAGACAATCACTCCGGAACCAAAAGGAAGGCCCAGGTTGTTAACAAAGAATAGTTCGAAATTACCCGCGAGTGAGGGAAGTCCTGGAACAATGACGTCGTTAATGAAAATAACAATCCCACCGCTGACTGCCAATGCAGCAATGATCCCCCACCGGGATGGGTCATATTTTTTGAAATAGTAGATCAGGCCCAGAGCCGGTATGGTAACCAGGTTCAACATGTGAATACCTATAGACAAGCCCATGACGTAGGCGATAAAGATCAGCCAGCGATTGGCCGCCCCTTCATCTTCGATGACTTCCCACTTGAGAATACCCCAAACCACAAACGCAGTAAAAAAGGCTGACATGGCGTAGACTTCTGCTTCAACGGCGGAAAACCAGAATGAATCAGAAAATGTATAGGCCATAGTTCCCACGAGGGCAGCGCCCATGACGGTCCAGATCTGGCCCTCCGTCATTTCCGAATCTTTTTTTACGCCAATCAACTTGCGGCCGAACAAAGTGATTGACCAGAACAGAAACAGAATAGTGAATGCGCTAGCCAGAACACTCAAGAAGTTGATCCAGTACGACACCAAGGTGACATCGCCAAACGCAAGAAATGAAAACATCCTGCCAAGGAGCATAAATAAGGGTGCGCCCGGCGGATGGGATACTTCCAATTTATACGCCACAGCAATGAACTCACCACAATCCCAATAGCTGGCTGTCTCTTCGAATGTGAGCCAGTAGGTGAGTAGGGCAATGGCAAATGCCAACCAGCCGCCGATGTTATTAATCGTTTGAAACTTCATGGATATCTGTCAAAAACTTTAAGGGGCGAAAATAGTCAATCCGACATCAAGGGCGTTGAAATATTACCAAAAACATACCTGCTAGCGTGTTTGGCTTTAGTATACAATACTGTAAAAGAGCAGCCAAACGAGAAAAATGGGGACGTAAAACCCCAGGACAATGATCCAGGCCGGCTTCATTTCTTTGCGGGTGAAATGGGTTATTCCCACCGCCAAAAGAAACCAATACATTGGCTCAAACAGGTTAAGGGCTTTGAGGGGGTAACTATATTCCGGTGGCAGGGATCGGTAGTCGACCAAATTCATTAAGGATAGCGGATAGAAGGCGACAATATCGTAGTAGATCGGGTTAGTTTGAATGAACAGGAACCATACAATCTTGATCAGCTCGGGGACTAGAAAAACAAATTCTGCCACCAGTACAATCTTCCAACATTGGGAAAAGGTAACACGGTAACCAAAGAGGAAGCACCCTATCCAGATGATAAAACCCAGCGCCGTAAATTTCCAGGCATAAATGAGTGGGATGGATATGTATTGCAGGGCGCTACGGAGGTAGAGGATAGATCCCTGAGGCTGGTCTGCCATGAATTCAAAGGCTGCTGTTTCGTTCTCAATCATCGACTTCTTGACAAACAACAAGGCCAGCGCTGACAGACAGAGCAAGAGAAACAATTGCCGCTTCGAGGCGGAATAGATCGATTTCTGTTCTTCGGCGATGGACATAGGGATTACTGGGTCCGGGTTGTTAATTTTGCGGCGTTGAAAGATACAGTGAAAATAGTAGTTGCGTTTCTAATGGTGCTGAATTTCCAGGACTCATCGGCTCAGGTTAAGAAGGACACGACACTTATTCTCATAACAAATATTGCCGTCCAGATTGAGGCCACCCAGGCATTAAACGACCTGTACAATTTTAAGTTCGCGAAGGCGGAACAGCAATTCCGATGGTTCAAGCAAAAATATGCCTGGCACCCACTACCTTATTTTTTGCTTGGGCTGAGCGAGTGGTGGAAGATCATGCCTAGTCTGGAAAACCGGGACCACGATGAAAGATTCCTGGCCTACATGGATAGCACAATTCAGATTGCCGAGCGATTGCACGATAAGGTTCCTGAGTACCGGATCGAAGCGGCCTTCTTCATGGCGGCGGCGTACGGCTTTAAAGGGCGACTTTATTCGGATGAAGACCGGAAGGAGTGGCGCAAGGCGGCCGTTGCCGGAAAGCGGGCACTCAATTACCTGGAGGAGTGCAAGGAAATGAATTACCTCAGCCCCGAACTTTTATTCGGCGATGCGCTCTACAATTATTTCTCTGTTTGGGTCAGGGAAAACTATCCGGCACTCAAGCCCCTGCTTTGGTTTTTCCCCAAGGGCGACAAAGAACTTGGACTAAAGCAATTGCGGGAAGTTTCATACAACGCATTTTATACCCGTACGGAAGCTATGGTTTGGCTAATGCGGATTTACAACAGCTACGAGAACAAGAATGAGCAGGCTCACCAGTTAGCCGAATACCTGTACCAGACGTATCCGGATAACCCGTACTTCCATAGGTACTATGCCCGGATGCTCTACACTCGGGGGATGTTTGGTGAGATGGAGAGGGAATCGAAATCCATATTGGCTCGTATTGATAGCGGGGATGTTGGCTATGAAGCCACCAGCGGCCGTTATGCATCCTTTTTCCTTGGTCAATTGGGTGAATCCCGCCGCCGCCCGGAAGATGCAAAGAAATACTACCTGGAGACACTTCGGTTTGCGGAAGAGGGTGGTGCAACCAAATCCGGGTATTATCTTTATGCCTTGATCGCCCTTGGCGAGATTGCCAATCAGCAGGGAGATAAGACGTTGGCACGCAAGTACTTTGAAGACGTAAAGAAAAAGGCGGGGCGTAAAGACGAGGCATTCAAGGATGCCAAGCGCAGATTAAAGAACTTGGAAAAGGGAGACTAAAACATATGTTCAATTGAAAAAGAAAGCATTAGTGACGGGCGTAACCGGACAAGACGGGGCCTATTTAAGCGAGCTACTTCTGGCAAAGGGCTATGAGGTGCATGGGATTAAGCGCAGGTCATCGCTAATAAATACCGCTCGGATTGATCACTTGTATCAAGACCCGCACGAAACCAATCAGCACTTTCAATTGCATTATGGCGACCTCACAGACGCCATGAACATCACTCGGATCATTCAAGAAGTGAAGCCTGATGAAATCTATAACCTGGGTGCAATGAGTCATGTGAAGGTGTCGTTTGAGGAGCCGGAGTACACGGCAAATGCCGATGGGGTCGGGGCGCTTCGTATTCTGGAAGCCATTCGCCTCTTAGGACTTACAGAGAAGACAAAGTTCTACCAGGCCTCAAGCTCTGAGTTGTATGGGCTTGTTCAAGAAGTGCCGCAATCAGAGAAGACGCCATTCTATCCGCGGTCACCGTATGGGGTAGCCAAATTGTATGCGTATTGGATAACGGTGAATTACCGTGAAGCATATAACATTTTTGCCTGCAACGGAATTTTGTTCAATCACGAGAGTCCCCTTCGCGGCGAAACTTTTGTTACACGGAAGATCACCCGGGGCGTTGCGCAGATTGCACTGGGCCTGGGAGAAAAAATATTTGTTGGAAACCTGAATGCCCAGCGCGACTGGGGTCATGCGAAGGACTATGTCGAGGCCATGTGGTTGATGATGCAGCAGCCCGAGCCTGATGACTTTGTTGTCGCCACAGGAAAGACGACGACGGTCAGAGATTTGTGTACTATGGCCTTTGCTGCTGCGGGAATTGAAGTTGCCTTCCAGGGAAGTGGGGAGAAGGAGCAGGGCGTGGTAGTGAAGAATTCGAATTCCGGTGTCGATATCAAACCAGGTCAGGTCGTTGTGGCGGTCGACCCGCGGTATTTCAGGCCGACTGAAGTGGATTTACTAATTGGTGATGCATCAAAAGCGAAAACCAAATTGGGCTGGCAGCCGCGGTATACCCTTGAAGAGATGGTAAAGGAAATGGTGGCTTCAGATCTTGATATCTTTCGACGGGATGTTCACTTGAAACAAGGAGGATACAAAGTCCTGCGCGGCACGGAATGATGGAGGCCAGTTCAAAAATCTTTGTGGCAGGTCATCGCGGAATGGTGGGATCCGCCATTGTGCGAAAACTGGAGAGGTCAGGTTTTAGTAATCTGGTTCTTAAGACCTCGGCAGAACTTGATCTCCGTGTCAGTGCTGCAGTAGCCGATTTTTTTGGGAGTGAAAAGCCTGAATATGTTTTCCTCGCTGCGGCCAAAGTAGGTGGGATTGTGGCTAACAATACATTTCGCGCGGAATTTCTCTATGATAATTTGATGATCCAGAACAATGTGATTCACCAGGCTTATCGGACGAGTGTAAAAAAATTGCTTTTCCTCGGGAGTTCATGTATTTATCCGAAGCTGGCCCCGCAACCATTGAAAGAGGAGTCTTTGTTGACGGGTTTGCTGGAGCCCACCAACGAGCCGTATGCGATTGCGAAGATTGCCGGGATCAAAATGTGCGATGCGTACCGAAGTCAGTACGGCTGCAATTTTATTTCCGCCATGCCCACGAATCTATACGGGCCGAACGATAATTATGATTTGACGACAAGTCATGTTATACCTGCCTTGTTGCGCAAGTTTCATGAAGCAAAGGTCGCCGGTGAAAAGAAGGTTGTGGTTTGGGGAACCGGTGCTCCACTACGAGAATTCATGCATGTTGACGATCTCGCGGAGGCGAGTTTATTCCTGATGGAGCGATTCAATGAGTCAGGATTTATTAATGTTGGAACGGGGTCTGAGTTATCGATTAGCGAATTGGCGGAGCTGATCGGCCGGATTGTTGGTTTCAGGGGTAGGATTGAGTTTGATACGACGAAGCCGGATGGTACGCCAAGGAAGTTGATGGATGTGGGGAAGATGCACGGGCTCGGTTGGAGACATGAGGTTGAATTGCATCAAGGACTTGCTCAGGTTTACAGCGATATGGTCGATTTGCTATAATGCTTCTGATTGGAACTTCGTGATCTTATTGTAACACCAGTCATTGTTCTCCTGATATATGTGGGAGGGTATTTTGTGCGACCACATGTAACGGATGCGATAAACCGAAAATACTTTTTCCCGGCATTAACATTAAGAATTCTTGGCGCGATTGTGTTGGGGTTTATTTATCAGTTCTATTACGATGGGGGAGATACCTACAATTACCACACCTATGGAAGCCGTGTCGTTTGGGAAGCATTTGTAGATGACCCGGTCAATGGATTGCGGTTGATATTTGGAAAAGCGGGCGGTGAGATAGGGGCATACGAGTATACTTCAAGAATTATCTTCTTTCGCGACCCCAGCTCCTATTTTGTAGTTCGGATTGCGGCTTTCCTCGATTTGATCACTTTTTCATCTTATTCAGCGACAGCCGTATTATTTTCGATTCTGGGATTTGCGGGGATGTGGATGCTGTTTCTTGTGTTTTACAAACAATACCCACACCTTCATTTGGGGATTGCTATTGCCACCTTTTTTATTCCTTCCGTGTTTTTCTGGGGCAGTGGATTATTAAAGGATACCATCATTATCGGTTGCCTAGGAATAGCGACTTACTATTTCTATTCAATTTTCTTTGAACGCAACATCACTGTGCGATCTGTATTGGGCTTGTCGGTGGCGTTGTATGTAATTTTCAGTGTCAAAATCTTTGTTTTGCAGGCTTACTTACCTGCGGTCATCATTTGGATCATGACTGGTAATTTTGCTTCCATAAAGTCATGGCTAGCAAAAGCGATGCTTGTGCCGGCCTTATTCGGAATTGTTATTGTTTCGGCCTACTATGCCGTTGTTTTGATTGGAGAGAATAGCCCGAAGTACTCTGTCGATAACCTTCGTAAGACTGCTCAGATTACAGCGTATGATATACGATTTTGGACAGGGCGAGATGCGGGATCGGGGTATACGATAAGCATAGTCGACTGGACACCGATAGGTATGCTGCGGGCGGCTCCGGCGGCAATCAATGTTAGTCTATTCAGACCCTATCTTTGGGAAGTAAAAAATCCGTTAATGTTGATTTCCGCAATTGAAAGTGCGATTCTTTTAGTCTTTTCAATTTATGTACTGGGTCGGAATTTTCGGCACCTCTTTTCTGCTTTAGGCAATCCCAATACTCTTTTTTGCCTTGCGTTTTCGATCACATTTGCCTTTGCTGTTGGTATTTCCACATTTAATTTCGGTACGCTGACACGGTATAAAATTCCTTTGCTTCCATTTTATTTTCTTGCCTTGATTATCCTCAGAGATTACTCAAATAATGACAAGAAATTTTCCAGGTTGGATGTGACCGAATAATGCGTAATCACTTTTTCCCTTCCTCTTCTTCCCATTGTTTGGCGCATTTCCTTTTGCTGAATCAGCTGTTCAAGGGCCTCAGACCATTCCTCATGGGTACGACACACAAAACCGTTAATTCCATGATCCACAATCGCTGTATTGACGCCAACGGGAGAGACCACCGCAGGAATTTCCATACTCAGATATTGCAATGCTTTGAACCCACATTTCCCATGTGCCCACGGATCATCGGTGAGGGGCATTAGTCCAATGTCTATCTTTCTTAAATCTTCTATTTCTGTTTGTTTGTTCCACTTGACGAATTGTAGCGAGGGTAGACTCCAGTTTGGCTTTTTATCAGCGATAACCAGTATCCGCACTAGCGGATATTTCTTTGACAATAATTCGAGGATAGGTAGTAGTGGTTCCAGGTAGTGCAGGGTAGAATGCGTTCCCGTCCAGCCGATGACAATTTTGTCCGTTTCTTTTTTGGTGGGGTACAGCTTGGGGTTGTGAAGGTTTTCAGTATCGATGGTAGTCGGATTGATTTTGACTTCCGAGTTAAAAGCTCTGGCGTAGTTCGCCAGGTACGGATTGCCGCAGCTCACCCGGTAGCTCCATTTACAAATAGAACTCACTTTGCTATGCCGTTTAAGCCAGCCAATAGCCCTGTTCGCATAAGTTGTGTTTGGAAGCCAGATAGCGTCATCGAAATCATAGATGACCTTCTTTCGAAGGACTTTTGCGATTAGCCATTCAAAGAATGGTGGACCAATTGGAGCAGCTTCCCTGAAAATGAAAACATATTGTGACAACATAAGCCGTGGCAGGGATGCTATACGTTTTATGATTCCAGTAACCACTCCGGTTATCTTTTTCCAATAATTTCCAGAAGTATATAATATGGTATTGGTGTCTTCTGAAAGGAATGGTAGTATGGTGACAGAAAAGCCATGTGTATACATAATGAGAAGGTATTGCTCAAAGCGGAACCGCTGCCCCGGAACAACTTGCAAGGGGTAGGGAACGAGGAAGACAACTCTCTTATTTTTTTTGAGCGACGACATGCCAATAAGGGGGCTTTTGAGAGAAATGTAGATTGCTGAAACCGGAAGTTACCAGCATTTGCTCGATTTCACCTTTTGAAAACCTTTTCTCAAGGGGAGTTCCAAAGCGGTCCAGTGAATCGTTTCTCCAGACCTGAAAACTGGTCTTACGGTAATAGGCCAATGGAATAGCATTTGCCAACGGCAGGGAGAAGAGTGACAGTGCCCTACCAAGGTTGACAAGTGGGAAATAGACAAGTACAGCAAGGATATCGCAAACGGGTCTTTTTATTCTGCCGGGAAGCGCGCTGACAATACGACGGAGTAAATCGCTTGCTTGGAAAATCATTTTGTACAAGAAGTTTCGGTTGTCCAGATTATAGTATAGATAAAGCAGAAACCAGCCTCCCGGCTTTACTTTTTCGAAGCAACTTTGTATAGCCTCCTGGGTATTGGGGACATGATGAAGCACGCCGAGACTGTACACGAAGTCAAACGAATTGTCCGCAAAGGGTATTTCCTCCACCGTGGCTTGCGTAACGCGGACATTGGTTGCTGAGCGCAAATAGGACGAAGCTGATAAAGCGGCTTGACTTGGCTCAATCGCTTCCAGAGATTTCACTCTGGCGGCAAGAAAGTTTGCCCAACGGCCACTGCCGCAGCCCACGTCAAGAACTATAGCCCCCGGAAGGAGCATTTGGTCTTCAACAATGTCAAAGTAGTCTTTTCCAATACGAGCGATTTGATCAGGTGCAATGTTGTTGAACTTACCCCATTCCTCGCCAAATGATTTTACTGTTTTCCAATCAATATTTGCATCCTCCGCTGTGAGAAAAGAAGCGACCCGGTCCTCACTCATTGTAAGGTAATGCAGCGGTTGTTTTGTGTAAGGGAGCATAAAATTCAATGAAGCAAGGCGTAAATATCGCCCATAAAAGTATTCTTTGGGACAAGTGTAGCCAAAAATGACTTTTGATAGAAGGCCAGCGTAGACTCTTGCCTGGAACAAGGTATCCTTTCTTCCATACCATGGTTTTATCTAATTTTACGGACCTATGCCCATGCAACAAGTTGATGAATCTATAATTACTCCTCCTCGCAGGGCCTCACTTAACCTGAAAGAATTGTGGGAGTTTCGGGAGCTTTTCTATTTTTTTACTTGGCGAGATGTTAAGGTTAAGTACAAACAAACATTCTTTGGCGTTTTTTGGGCCCTGCTCCAGCCATTGTTCATGATGACCTTGTTTACCTTATTTTTTGGAAGGGCATTAAATATCGAAACGCACGGACTTCCCTATCCTTTATTTGTTTTTTCGGGCCTTGTCATCTGGAATCTATTTTCTACGGGGATTACCTCATCGGGAAATAGTATGGTGACCAATGCAAACATTATAAAGAAGATCTATTTTCCCCGACTAATTATTCCGATAAGCTCAATTCTGACTTCGTTAATTGACTTTTCATTTGCATTTGTTCTCCTCATCGGCATGTTGATCTTTTATGGGCAAACTGTGGATTTTCTGAGGTTGCTCTTGTTTTGGCCATTGGGGATAGCCTTGGCATGTATAGGTACTCTTGGCCCGGGTTGTTGGTTGGCTGCTTTGAATATTAAGTATCGGGATTTTAGATATGTAATACCCTTCCTTGTTCAATCTCTTTTATTCATAACTCCGGTGATCTATCCAATCACTATTATTCAAAAACCATGGCTTCAGACACTCTTAGCTCTAAATCCAATGTATTGTGCAGTTGAGATCTTTCGTTTACCCTTGGTTAAGGGGTTGACGAATCCGGAACTTGTTGCAGTGAGTTGTTGCTCAAGCGTCGTTCTTTTCTTCATCGGTCTGGTATACTTTAAGAATACGGAGAGGTATTTTTCGGATCTTGCATGAAGCCTATTCTTGAAGTAAAAGGTATTTCCAAGAAGTTTATTCTTCATCACCGTGAGGCCTATCTAAACTTACGCGAGCGAGTTTCAAACCTGTTCACACCTTCAGAAAGCGCAGAAGAATTTTGGGCGCTCCAGGAAATCAGCTTCGATGTGGCCCAAGGGGAATCCATCGCAATAATTGGACACAATGGTGCTGGAAAGTCGACATTACTCAAAATATTATCACGCATAACACCCCCTACTGCCGGGAGCATTACCTGCCGTGGGAGAATTGCTAGCTTGCTTGAGGTGGGTACGGGATTTCATCCGGAGCTCACAGGTAGGGAGAATATTTACCTAAATGGCTCAATCCTGGGGATGAAGAAGAGGGAGATCTCGAACAAATTTGATGAAATAGTTGATTTTGCTGGAACAGAGAAATTTCTGGACACACCACTTAAGCACTATTCAAGCGGTATGCAACTTCGCTTGGCCTTTTCAATCGCCGCATTTCTGGAGCCGGAAATTCTAGTGATTGATGAAGTTCTGGCTGTCGGCGATGCTGAGTTTCAAAAAAAGTGCATGGGAAAAATGGAGGACGTTAGCCGCAGCGGTCGAACCATTTTGTTTGTAAGTCATAACATGATTGCGGTCCAGAGCTTGTGCGAGAGAACGGTATTGTTAAGTAATGGTCGTATTGGGGGGATTGGGCCCTCGCATGAAATGATCAACACCTATCTTAACAAGCAAGGTGCTTCTGAAGCACTGGAATTGACTGACTTTGCAAATCAAAAGCGGAAAGGGAACGGTGCGATTACTTTCAAGTCAATTCAACTGAATACAGATAATGCCAGCGTCATATGCCCGGGTGGCAAGATCAGTTTTAAGATGGGAATGATGAACCACAAGGCCCAGCACGGTGATGCTATTTACCTTGCGCTTACGATCTATGATCAACAGCGTGTCAAACTGCTGACCCTTGACAACTTGTACACCGAGCAGCCAGTTTCTTCTGAATCTGGCGTCTTCTGGGTTTCATGTGAGGTTCCTTTGTTGAGTCTTCTTCCCGGCACTTATTATTTTGATCTTTGGTGCGCCAATCACTTTGAGACTTTTGATATGCTGGAGAGCGCTGGCCGGTTTGTGATTGAGGAATCAGACATGCACAAGACCGGGAAGGCGCAGAACGTTCAGCAGCACGGGTATTATTGGGTCCCTAATTTCTGGAAGAACGCCAATGATGGAGCATCTAGGTAAATTTCAATATGACGCAATTGATGTAATCTTCAGGCGCGGAACATCAGATGAGGATGTCCTTGAGCATAGCTTTGATAAGGATATCTTTTATCCTGCAATACCTGAATTTGAAGCGTCGGAACAAGCAATGATCATCGATGTTGGCGCCCACATCGGCACCTTTTCATTTTTGTCGATTGCCAACAGGAAGGCGACAAAGGTTTTTGCCCTGGAACCCAACAGCGAAAGCTATAGTATTTTGTTGAGGAACGTCAAGGCCAACAAGCTTGAACAAAAAATCATCACAATCCCCAAGGCCCTTTCGGATGTCTCAGGTAAGGAGCAGCTATACCTTGATGCAGAAAATTGGAATCATAGCCTGACGCATGTAAACTCTGATAATGCAGAATGGGTTGAAACCATTTCACTTTCCAGGTTATTTGAAGAATTTAGCATAGACACATGCGATTTGATTAAATTCAATTGTGAGGGGTCTGAATTTAAGATAATTCTTTCTTTACAGGCAGCAACCCTCTCAAAAATCAAGATGATGCTGATTCTATTTCATGAGGATTTGGTCAATGGGCTCCATCGGGGCGACCTGATCAGGTACTTGAACGAAGCGGGGTTCTTAACTCGTTTAGAGAATGAAAGTGAAAGAAGAGGATGGATTATTGCCAAAAACAGCAAACACTACAGTTTGTTGAATCATCGTATAGCTGTTCTCAAAGGGAGATTATCTAAAGGCACAAAGCAATTTGTTACCAATCTTATGAATGGAGTAAGGAAAACACCAATCCTTTTGTATGCAAAAAGTAAAATCAAGAAAAGTCGGTAAGCGTAAAGCCGGAAAGGTTATAGTAACGGGTGGTGCTGGCTTTATTGGCAGCTACCTGGTTGAGCAACTCGTAGCGCAAGGCGAAGAGGTTATTGTCATTGATACCCTGCTACGGGGTAATAAGCTCCCCAAAGGTGTTCTTAGCAAAGTGGAATTTCATCGGGTAGATGTATGTGACAATGACAAGGTTGTCAAATTGTGCAAAGGAGGTCGGACTATCTTCCATTTTGCGGCAATTCTTGGTGTCGACATTGTGGCTGATAACCCAGTAGAGACTATGGAGACTGAGGTCAATGGGATGCAGAGTATTGCTCATGCTGCGCTCAAGAATGGTATTTCTGAAATCGTATACGCATCGACGAGTGGTGTCTATGGCCATCATGCGCTGGAAAAGAGCGTAACAGAAGATGTGCTGATTGATCCTCGAACGAGTTATGCCATGGCAAAGCGATTCAATGAGATCTACTTAGCAGCACTTTGTGAGGAGAAAGGGATTAATGCCACTGCAATTCGGTTCTTCAATGTCTATGGACATCGACAAGACAATCGCATGGTGGTCCCGCGGTTCTTTGAGCAGGCCTTGAAAGATCAAGATATTACCGTATTTGGTTCGGGTAGCCAGACTCGCGATTTTACTTGGGTGGAAGATGCGGTCAGGGCGACGATCTTGCTTTCTAAGAATATGCAAGGATTCAATATTTTTAATGTGTCCAATGAAAAGGAAGTGAGTATTGGTGCATTGGCCCTTCAAATAAAAAAGATTGCTCGTTCGTCCTCCAGGATTGTGAGTCTCAACGCTCCAGCAAAGCGCTATGATTATGAGGTGGGAAGAAGATTTGGTAGTTCAGCAAAACTTTATGACCATGTTCAATACAAGCCTGACACTCCGCTTTCCAGGGGCCTCAAATCAATTCATGCTTATCTTACCGGTGGCCGCTAACTCATGACTGGATCGCCACTCGTTTCGGTTATAATGACTTCATTTAATTCGGAAGCGTATATCAGCGAGGCCATTCAAAGCATGCTGAACCAAACACTGAAGGATTGGGAATTACTAATCGCTGACGATTGTTCAACTGATGGAACTCGACAGGTTATTTCAAGGTTCAAAGACGATCGAATAATCGTATCTCACAATTCCGAAAATCAGCACTACCTGAGAACCAGAAATAGACTGCTCAGTCTGGCTCGGGGCAAATTCATTGCACTTCTCGATTCGGATGACGTATATGAACCGCAAAAGCTTCAGTTACAGGTCGATGAATTCTTGCGCAATCCGGTTTTGGCCATGTGCGGGACACTGGTAAGCTATATGGATAAAAATGGAGCCCCAATTAGCAGGGTGGACAATAAGCCGATTTCATACGCTGAGATCAAAAAGGCAATCCGGGAGGCTAGCGCGTTTACTGGATCCAGCATCATGGTGAGGACCGAGGTCTTGAGAGAATTCGGTGGGTATCGCGATTTTTTTAGTGGATTGGGATTTGAGGATTATGATCTCACTTCTCGAATTGTGGAGAAGTACGTTTCAATAAATATTTCCGAGAGCCTTTATCGTTACCGGCAATATCCTGAATCGACATCACGAAAAGGTATGCTCCAGAATCTATTCAAATTGAACGGTCACTTGCTCATTCAGCATTTTATCGGGGAACGAGCGACTACCGGAAAGGATAGTCTTGACCGGAATGATATTTCTTCGATCTCGAATTTCATCGCTGAAACGAACAGGCCGTATATAGAGGATCCCTCGAGAGTGCATCGGGAAGTTATGTGGTCATACTTGCACCGAAAGATGATTCGTCAGGCCTATTTTCATGCACTAACAGCGTTCCGGATCAGGCCCTTTATGTGGGCCAACCTGAAAGCACTGATACTGCTCATTTTAATCAGCTCAGGTCTAAGAAGATTCTGAAGAGAGAAGATCCTTAACAAAAGCAGAATAGTTCTTTTCCGCGTCAAAGTTTTCCTGCCATTGATCTTTGGCTTGCTTCGATAGCAATTCGCGTTTTGCTGAATCCAGCAAGGCAAAAGCTTCAATCGCTTCTTTGATCTCTTCGACGTTTGGATTTCCGCTCAGCAAGAACCCGTTCTTGCCGGTCTGAATGAGTTCGTGTATGCCGCCGACGTCAGTTGCCATGCTTGGAATGCCCGCTGCTGAAGCTTCAATCAGGGCAAAGGGTATTCCTTCACTCTCACTTACATTGATGACCAGATCAATGGCATTAGTTTGATAGAAGGCCATCAAATCTACATTGGGAACGTATCCTTTGAATTCGAAACTTACATTTGGCATTGATTTGAGACGCTCGTTCGCCATCGCTCTTAACTCATTCAACAAAGGACCATCACCAATATGGGTCCATTTGATTCTAATTGGAGATGCGTTAAGCAAGGAAAGCGACATAATGATCAAGTGAATGCGTTTTACTGCGACTGCTGACGACACGGAGACTATCCAGATGAATTCTTTTTCGCCTCTATACTTGGCATTTCCAACGGCCGGACATCCTAAGCGCGAAACTCGATAAGAGGAGAAGATCCCGGTTTTCTGAATTGCATATTGATGGCCCATGTTCGATATGAAGTACACTCGGTTCAGCATTTTGTAAATGAACTTACGCAAAGGCTGATAGCCGTTTGGGCTTCGTTCAAAGTAAAGGTCATAGCCATGTG
>JANNAZ010000291.1:0-5580 GCA_031384895.1 Cyclobacteriaceae bacterium
TGCCGCACAATGGCTGCCGCCCACCCAAAAAGAGAAGAGTTTAAGCATATAATTTCGAAGAGAATATACCATGGCACGATACACAGGTCCTAAGGCGAAGATTTCAAGACGGTTCAACGAACCGATCATGGGCGAAAGCAAAGCGTTCCAAAAGAAAAACTATCCCCCCGGTCAGCACGGAAAAACAAAAAAGCGCAAGCAATCGGAATACGCGATTCAGCTCGCTGAGAAGCAAAAGGCAAAGTACATCTACGGAGTACTTGAGCGCCAGTTTGCGCATACCTTCGACAAGGCTACCCGCAAAAAGGGTGTGACTGGCGAAGTATTGCTCCAATTGCTGGAAGCCCGTCTGGATAACACCGTATATCGCCTGGGCATTGCACCTACACGGCGTGCCGCCCGTCAGCTGGTTGTGCACAAGCATATCCTGGTAAACGGAGATGTCGTAAATATTCCATCCTATTCATTGCGTCCTGGTGAAACTGTGGCGGTTCGTGAGAAGTCAAAGTCTTTGGAGACGATTTCGCTCAGCCTTTCCATTGGAACATCCAAGAAGTACAACTGGCTGGAGTGGGACAACTCAGAAATGACCGGGAAAGTAATTAGCCTGCCTCCCCGTGCAGATATCCCTGAAAATATCAACGAGCAGTTGATCGTTGAATTGTACTCCAAGTAGGACTAGGACTAGGATTAAAGGATTAATAGGATTGATTTCAAGATTCTTAAGGATTGGATTTAGTACCCGAATAAATCGTTAACTAAGCAACTATGTCAATATTAGCATTTCAAATGCCGGAGAAAGTAGTCATGGAGAAATCCGACGACTTCCACGGATTTTTCACATTCAAACCACTGGAAAAAGGATACGGTGTGACCATCGGTAATGCGCTGCGTCGGATCTTGTTGTCTTCGCTAGAGGGATATGCCATCAGTGGAATCCGGGTTCCTGGAGTCCTGCATGAGTTTTCAACAATCGAAGGCGTGGTCGAAGACGTAGCCGAGATTATCTTGAACCTGAAGCAGGTGCGTTTCCGCAAGCTGGGTGACAACTTTGATAATAAGATCACGGTCAACATCAAGAAGCAAAAGCATTTCAAGGCCGGTGATATCACCAAGTTTACTTCGGCTTTCGAGATTCTTAACCCCGAGCATATCATCTGCACCTTGGATGAGTCAGCTCATTTGGAAATCGAATTGACGATCGAGAAAGGTCGGGGATATCTTCCTGCCGATGAGAACAAGCCCACCGAGCAGCTTTTTGGATTCATTCCAATCGATGCCATTTTTACGCCCATCAAGAACGTGAAGTTCAGCGTGGAGAATACCCGTGTGGAGCAACGTACCGACTACGAGAAACTGTTGGTTGAGATTGAGACAGACGGCTCGATTCACCCGGAGAAAGCCCTTGAAGGCGCCGCATTCATTTTGATTCAGCATTTCCGCCTCTTCTCCGACAAGTCTATCGAGCTTGAGACCGGCACCGACAGCGAAGTCGAACAAGTGGATGAAGAGATGCTGCACATGCGCAAACTGTTGAAGACTCAACTCCATGACCTCGACCTGTCTGTTCGCGCATATAACTGCCTCAAGGCAGCCGACGTGAAAACGCTGGGTGACCTCGTACAATTGGAAATTTCGGACATGATGAAGTTCAGGAACTTTGGAAAGAAATCACTTGCTGAATTGGAGCAGCTGGTTTCCGACAAGAACCTAACCTTCGGCATGGACCTGGGAAAATATAAACTGGAAGAAGACTAATGAGACACGGCAAGAAAGACAATCACCTTGGGCGCAAAAAGGCTCACCGTGACGCAATGCTTTCCAATATGGCCTCTTCGCTGCTCCTTCACAAGAGGATCACGACGACCGTAGCGAAAGCAAAAGAACTTAGGAAATATGTTGAGCCTCTGATTACAAAGGCAAAGACTGATTCCATGCATTCCCGCAGGACGGTGTTTTCGTATCTCCAAAATAAGGAATCGATCAAGGCGTTGTTTGGCGAAGTAGCCACCCGTACGGCAGAACGCCCAGGAGGATATACCCGCATTATCAAGCTCGGCGATGTTCGCCTGGGTGACAATGCCGAAATGTGCCTTATGGAATTAGTTGATTTCAACGACATCTATAGGGTAGATGACGCGAGCAAGAAGGGCAAGACCCGGAGGGGACGCAAGAAAGCCACTGAAGGTGCTGGAGAAGAAGGCGCTGCTGATGCTCCTGCTGAAAAGAAGCCCAAGGCAGAGGCAAAACCCGCCTCCGCTAAAGCTCCTGCGGACAAGCCTAAAGCCAAGGCCAAAAAGGAAGACGACAAGGGTGCCGACAAAAAGAAGAAGAAGTAAATGGCACTCTAAATCATACCAAAAAGGGCTGGACATTGTTCAGCCCCTTTTTTTTGCCCTTCTGTAAAGAAATGAGTTCGGGAATGTATTTTTGCGCACTAACCGCCACAAAACCTTGACCCACAAAGCCTACATGCTCCTCCAAGACGGCCTGCTTGTTGAGGGCACCGCAATTGGCAAAATCGGCACCACGGGAGGAGAGATCTGCTTCAACACCGGGATGACCGGATACCAGGAGATCTATACCGACCCTTCCTATTACGGCCAGATCATCGTGAATACGACTGCGCACATCGGCAACTATGGTACGATGGATGCGGAACAAGAGTCAGACAAACCCAAAATCAGCGGGCTCGTTGTTAATGACTTTTCTGACTCGCATAGCCGAAAAAATTCCACCGAGAGTCTTCAGCAGTATTTGGAAAAGCATGGCATCGTAGGTATCGCCAACCTGGATACCCGGATGCTCGTAAGGCATATCCGCAGCAAAGGCGCATGCAATGCCATTATTTCATCGGTGCTAACGCCAGATCAGATGAAAGCTGAATTGGCGAAAGTGCCGGATATGAACGGTCTTGAACTGGCTTCTCGCGTAAGCACAAAAAGCCCCTACACCGTTGGTGATGCCAATGCTACCATGAAAATTGCTGCCCTCGATGTTGGAATCAAACGAAGCATCCTTACGCAACTTGCCCTTCGTGGTTGCCTGATCAAAGTTTTTCCCGCGAAGACGAAATTTTCTGAAATGGATGCCTGGGGCCCCGATGGATATTTTATCTCCAACGGCCCTGGCGATCCCTCGGTGATGGACTACGCGATTCAAACGGTCAAAGAAATCCTGGCGGCAGACAAGCCATTGTTTGGCATCTGCCTGGGTAACCAATTACTTGCGCTGGCTTGCGGGTTGTCGACTTACAAAATGCATCACGGTCATCGCGGATTGAATCACCCGGTAAAGAACCTGATTACCGGTCTGGGTGAAATGACATCACAGAACCATGGGTTTGCGATAAACGAAAAGGACATTGAGAAAAACCCGGATGTGGAAGTAACCCACCTTCACCTGAACGATCAGACAATCATGGGCATTCGGCTAAAGAGTAAAAAAGCATTTTCAGTGCAGTTTCACCCGGAGGCGTCACCCGGTCCGCATGACTCGCGGTACTTGTTTGACCAGTTTGTAGCGATGGTTGCCGAGTATCAGCACCAATCGGCAGTCACCAATCGATAGTCAGTAGAATCACCAAATCACGAAATCACCATATCACAATGAGTTACATCGAAACCATCCATGCCCGCCAGATTCTTGACAGCCGTGGCAATCCTACCATAGAAGTTGATGTGGTCACCGAGTCCGGCGCCATTGGCCGCGCTGCTGTTCCTTCGGGAGCATCGACAGGCAAGCACGAGGCGGTGGAGTTGCGCGACGGAGATAAGAAACGATACCTTGGAAAAGGGGTGTTGAAGGCTGTTGAAAATGTTAACTCACGAATTGCGGAAGAAATTGTTGGGGTCTCCGTATTTGAGCAGACACTCATTGACAAGATTATGCTGGAGATTGATGGCACAGCAAACAAAGGCAAGCTCGGTGCCAACGCAATTTTAGGAACATCACTGGCTGTAGCTCGAGCTGCTGCTGCAGAGTCAGGCCAGCCATTGTATCGCTATGTGGGTGGAGTAAATGCCAACACGTTGCCAGTACCAATGATGAACATCCTTAACGGTGGAAGTCACGCCGATAATTCCATCGACTTCCAGGAATTTATGGTGATGCCTGTTGGGGCAGATACTTTTTCCGAAGCACTGCATATGGGGGCAACCGTGTTTCACACGCTGAAGAAGGTTCTTCATGACAAAGGCCTTTCCACCAATGTGGGCGATGAAGGCGGTTTCGCGCCTAACATCAAGTCAAATGAGGAAGCCATCGAAATCGTTTTGAAAGCCATTGAGCAGGCAGGATACAAACCCGGGAAGGACATTTTTATTGCGTTGGATCCGGCTGCTTCGGAGTTCTACGATTCAAAAACGAAGCTGTACCATTTCAAGAAATCAAACGGCAAGAAACTCAAGCCGCTGGAGATGGCTGACTACTGGACGACGTGGGCGAAAAAATACCCAATCATTTCCATCGAAGACGGATTGGCCGAAGATGATTGGGCAGGCTGGAAGGCACTAACTGATAAAATAGGAAACAAGATTCAACTGGTTGGCGACGATTTGTTTGTTACCAATGTGAACCGCCTTCAGGAGGGAATCGACAAGGGCGTTGCCAACGCGATCCTGGTGAAAGTAAATCAAATTGGTACGCTGACCGAAACAATTGACGCGGTTAACCTCGCCAGGCGCAATTCGTACAAGAGCATCATGTCTCATCGTTCGGGTGAAACGGAAGACAGCACGATCGCTGACCTGGCCGTGGCCTTGAATACCGGACAGATCAAAACCGGCTCCGCATCACGTTCTGACCGCATGGCAAAATACAATCAGTTGCTACGGATTGAAGAGGAGCTGGGAGAGGTGGCGTATTTTCCGGGGAAGAAGTTTTAGGGAACTGTTAGCTGTTAGCTTGTGTAGTTATTTGAACGGATGGAAAATTTAGCCAGGAGACATCACGACGAGCGATTCTTTTGGATTACTCCTTCATTCGTTAATGAATCTTTGAATCACCTGAATCTGCCAATAGCTAAAAGCCAGTAGCCAACAGCTTTTCTTCACGCCGGCTGAAAGAAAAAATCATTAATCCTCGCCGGCAATGCATTCACCCTCGCCATCGCCTCTTCCATAATATCCTGAGCACCCTCGTTATGTGCCATGGTCGCGTAGGCTCCGATGAGGTCAAACAAAACCCACGGATGGCGGTTGGATAATTGAGCGGCGACGGTAAGCGCTTCAATGGCTTCCTTTTCATATCCGAGCCCCAGATAGCACAACCCTGCTGCCCGCTGTGCCATGAAGGAGCCAGGATCTTTGTTGGCGGCGATCTGCGCTACTTTGAGACCCTCTTCGAATTTTCCTTTGTGCATCAGGGCATAGGCGTGGAGAAAGTGAGGTACAGATCCAATCGGCTCCGCTTCAGCTTCTTCAAACGAACAAGAGATCTGCGTCAGGCAGAGTTTGAATTTCTTCAAGGCTGAGGCATTCCCCGGGTTGATTTCAAACACCTTGGCAAAATTGTGTTCGGCATCGGGCCAGGCTTCCTGCAAAGACCGGGTCAGGACACCGCTGCCTGTCGCGCACCAGA
>JANNAZ010000334.1:0-3858 GCA_031384895.1 Cyclobacteriaceae bacterium
ACGGCGACATCATGAATCTTAACTTCGAAAATGCAGCCTGTGTAGTAGCTCAACCCGCGCGCCAAAGCAATATCCAATTCCGTGTTTTTGACGGAGCCGCCGAACGCCTTCACATAGTCCAGCACAAGCTCAAGGTCATTCACGCTTTTACTGGCCCGAGGGTGTGAACCAAACCGCTGTTTAAGTTGGGCTATTTTTTCATCAACGTTTCCCTGCGTATGGAGGAGCTCAAATAGGGATGAAAGTGCCTGTGAAGAAAACCCCTTCGCGGCAAGTTCTTCTTTGACTTTCTCTACTCCAATTTTGTCGAGTTTGTCGATTGCGACGAACAATGCGCTTTCCTGGTCGCCAGCCCCAGCCAATGCGGCCAGTCCAGCAAGGATTCCACGGTGATTAATCTTGATTGCATAGTTTGCGATGCCCAATCGACTGAAAACATCGTTGATCATCAGGATGATTTCCGCTTCACACACAAGCGAGTCTGTGCCGACTACATCTGCGTCGCATTGATAGAATTCCCTGTACCGGCCTTTCTGGGGTCGGTCAGCGCGCCATACGGGTTGAATCTGGTAGCGTTTGAAGGGGAACGTAATTTCTTGCCGGTTCATGACCACATATCGTGCGAAGGGAACAGTGAGGTCATACTTAAGTCCTTTTTCGGCGATAGCCGGGATCAGACTTTTGGAGTCTTTTGACGCCAGTAAATTGGGGTCTGAATCTTTCAGGAAGTCTCCGGAGTTGAGAACTTTGAACACCAGTTGGTCTCCCTCGTCGCCATACTTACCTGTAAGGGTAGAAAGGTTTTCCATCGCCGGGGTCTCCAGGGGTAGGAAGCCGTAACGCTCAAATACAGAACGAATCGTATTAAAGATAAACTGGCGCTTGGCCATTACGGCCGGGCCGAAGTCCCGGGTTCCTTTGGGGAGAGTAGGTCGATCCATAGTTAAAGGGGCCAAGTTAATCACTACACCACAGATTCACTGATTTTGTGGCTCGGCCGAAATAATCTGTGTCTGTATGCCTTAAAAAACGGAAATCTGATTAGTTTTGCAACCTTTAAAATAGAATATCATGTCAGTAACCCGTTTGAAGCGCAAGAACCGTAAAGACAAGGCAAAATCTGCCCGAAGAAGGCAAACCCTCAAGATTCAAGGGTTCAAACCAGTAGCCAAGGGTATCGATATCGAAAAGATCAAAGAGGAATTCAAGGCCAAAAAAGCTGCGAAGAAGTAATTGATTCATTGATCCGGTTGCCGGTGGATTTGATGATATGTAACCATATCAGCTTCCATCCTAGGCCATAGAACCTCGCTTTCCCAATTCGATCACCTCCATTTTTTTGATTTTTCCTGCTTCTATTTCCATGCGAAGCAGCGTTCGCATTTGATGAAATCCGTGTTGGCCGGCCGCCCCGGGGTTCAAACAAAGCATGCCTCGGGCATCATCCTTTTTGACTTGCAGAATATGGGAGTGGCCGCAGATAAATACATTTGGCTGTTTCTCTTTTAACAGTTTCTTGATACGTGGGTTGTATTGCGGTGGCCGTCCACCGATGTGCGTCATCCATACGGTCAGACCCTCTATTGAAATCCAAAGATCTTCCGGAAACCTTGCGCGCATGGAGGCATCATCAATGTTCCCGTACACGGCCCGTACCGGCTTTATTTTTTCCAGGGCATCAATAACCGATGGATCACCAATATCTCCCGCGTGCCAGATTTCATCGCATTGCGAAAAGTGTTCGGCGATGGTTGGGTCCAGGAAGCCGTGGGTGTCGGAGAGAAGGCCGATAGTCAATTTGAGGATTTAAGGATTTTTTAAGGATTAGTAAATTGGGCTTGCTATCGACCGAGTATGGAGTCGAGCGCCACGTCGATAGCTGTACTATTCCTGTATGCATTGTTACTCAGCACAATGAGCGTTCTGTCTGCTTCGATGAATCGGACAATCCGGGTGGCGTAGCCGGGGTTGGAGCCGGTGTGCCAGATTTTTCTTCCCAGTGTTGGGTGATTGTCAATTGTCCATCCGAATCCGTAGTTGGACAAGGAATCAGTATTCAGGCGGAAGGGAGTGAATGCTTCTGCCAGTGTCTCTTTCCGAATCAATGTCTCACCATACAACGCGCGATCCCACCGCAAGAGATCAGAGGTGGTTGAGCTTACACGACCTGGACCTTTACGGTTGCCGAGCCAGACGATGTAGTTGGATGCAGGGAACGAATCAGCACTGACATGTCGGGCTTTCTCGGGGACATAGATATACCCGCGGGCGAAATTGACAACGGCCGCTTTTTCTTCGAGCGTACGAATGCCGGTTGATGTCATGCCCAGCGGAGCAAAAATCCGCTCGCGGGCCATTGCGATGAAGTCTTTACCGGAAGCTGCCTCTGCGATGCTCGCGAGCAGGACATAGCCCGTGTTGCTGTATTCGTACATGTCACCGGGATTGAACCTTCTATCCGGATGGTATTGCTTCAGGTACTGGATGATGTCTTCGTTACCGGCAACTTTTGTCTTGTCCCAATGTTGATCCATGATGGCCTGATAATCAGGTAGGCCAGAGGTGTGTGTCAGAAGATGCCGGATAGTTATGCCCTGGTAGGGAAGGCCAGGGACATACTTCTCCAATGACTCCTCATAGTTCAGTTTGCCATCCTCTTTCAGCATCATGATGATCATTGATGTGAACTGCTTGGAAACCGATGCCAATTCGAAAACAGTCCCGGTATCGAGCGCCAACTTGTTTCCATAGTCCCGGTAGCCAAATGCTTTGTGGAAGATGGGCTTCCCTTTTTCCGCGACAAGCGCGACACCGCTGAATTCCGGATGTGCTGAAAAGAGCGAATCAATTTTTGACACGAGCGGATTGGCCGTTTCTTTGGCCGGCTGACAACCTGGAAGCAGATACAGCAGAAATATTAGAGAGAGGTAAATTCGCATGCTAATTGATTTTCGTTTTCAGGTCTTTCAGGTACTGATCCATTGTGGCGGTATGGCCAAATGCGTATTTCGAAAGAAACCGAAACATCGGATTGTAGACCTCTCCGTTTTCGGTGATCGTCAGCGAGCAACCACCAGCTAGGGGAGTAAGTTCATAGGTCCAGGATCCGCCAAATGCGAGATCGGGCGTGACGATCCGGGTGACCAGTCGCTCAGGGGGTGTGAAGTCGTCAATCCGGTATTCGATGGTCTCCCCATCCGCAGCGACCTCACTAAATGAATTGCTGCTTTCCCGAATCTCTTTCAAATCGGATCGCCAGGAAGGCCAGGCGTTAAAATCAGTAAGTACGATCCAGACTTCTTCCCGGCTTGAACTGAATGTCTGTGAAGTTGTCGCTGTGTGGTCCTGGGGTAGGGTGCTTCCCATGATAAACATGGTCAGGATTAAAACACCGAGAATGATGAGTAATCGGACAAACCATTTCATATCAGGGTTTTTAGGTTACTAAAGTAAACCTTTTTGCCTGTCTCAGTCTTACAATTCGATATGGGCCCGGATGGCAAAAACATGGGCCGGACCACGGTCCGTATTGTAGGCGGGGTTTACGACGAACTGATAGTCAGCGGTAATCCAGAAGCCAGGGTAGAAGAGGTTTAATTTATAATACAGTTCGGTTGACCATTCACCTGCGTAGTTAATCTGGCTATCGCCTATAATAAATCCGTAACCGCCGGCGCCCAAATACGTTCTGTGCGGGGTTGAAATTCCATTAAGGACCGTGCCTATCCCAAATTCATCACTTTGCTTCCGTAGAAATCCTTTTTTGCTGACCATGCCCATGGAGATGGACTGATCAATCTCTGTGAATGCCCATGTCTCATTCTCGCCGTCATTCCAGCTGGCTCGCGCAAACAGGCC
>JANNAZ010000375.1:0-1812 GCA_031384895.1 Cyclobacteriaceae bacterium
GTGAGAAGTTAGTCGTAGAAAAAGATCTCTCGCGATCGCTTGTGAGCTTCCAGGCTAACAAGGGGAGAGCGGTGTATCGGTGGTTCAAATTCAAAGAGGCATTCTCTGCCAGCTTAGTGGAATACCTTCTCAATCGTTATCGGATTTCCAATGGAGTGCTGTTAGATCCTTTTGCCGGAAGTGGTACTGCTCTGTTCGCCGCAGGTAATCATGGAATGCGAGCTGAAGGAATTGAGCTCTTGCCAATCGGGCAAAGGGTGATTGCAACTAAGCAGCTTCTCGATTGGGATATTCTGCCGAGGGACATTGGACGCTTGGAGTTTTGGCTAAAAGAACACCCTTGGAAGCAACACACTGGAACGAAAAAGATCAATGAGTTGCGGATTACACGCGACGCATACCCGAAAAGCACCCTTGCGGCGATGGGTAAATTTCTCAGTGCTTTCGAAGGAGAAAACGCTCGTGTCCAAGACGTTTTAACCTTTGCGCTTCTTTGTGTTCTCGAATCAATTAGTTTCACCAGGAAAGATGGCCAGTATCTTCGGTGGGACCATCGTTCCGGAAGACGGCAAGGAAAGAAATCCTTCGATAAAGGCGAGGTCCTGTCATTCGACAAAGCTATTCACGATAAATTGCAGCAAATAGTCGACGATCTCCAGTCGGCGGACATACCGCAAGACTTATTTGGAGGAGTGCAAGCAAAGACAGAAATCTCATTACACACTGGGTCATGTCTTGACCTATTACCGAAACTAAAAAAGAACCATTTTGATTGCATTGTTACCTCCCCCCCATATTGTAATCGCTATGACTACACTCGCACATATGCGCTCGAACTAGCGTTGTTGGGTGTCAATGAAGAAGCTCTCATCCGTTTTAGACAAGATATGCTGAGTTGCACGGTTGAGAATAGGGCGAAGGATCTTCTGGCATTAAACAAGAAATGGGAAGCTCCCATTACCGTATGCAATGAACATGTTCTTCTTCAGACTGTCCTTGGCTATCTAGAGGATCAAAAGAAACAAGAACTCCTGAACAATAATGGCATTCCCAGGATGGTTCGTGGATATTTCTATGAAATGGCTTGCGTGATAGCCGAGTGCGCTCGCGTACTGAAGCGGGGGGCTCCACTCATGATGGTCAATGACAATGTCCGCTATGCAGGCGCGAGCGTGTCGGTTGATATCATCCTGTCAGAGATTGCAGAGCGGTTAGGATTTGAGACCGACCAAATCCTTGTGCTGCCAAGTGGAAAGGGCAACAGTAGCCAGCAAATGGGATCTCATGGGCGCGATCCATTGCGGAAATGTGTGTATGTCTGGCGGAAAATCTAAGCGAATGCCTAAAGCATATTCACAGCATCTTGGTTCCAGCAAGGACCTCGTTACTACATATGAAGCCGTCCGTGCTGGATTCGTTGCACTCGCCTTAGAAAAGAATAGAAGAGCGACTCCGCTCGTGGCAGAAGCGAGAGCCTTGAAAGCAGCGGCCTCCAGGGCGAGAAACCCGATAGGGCTTCTAGGTATTGCAGAAATCCAGAGAGCGTTACTCACTGCTGCAGGAGTGTCAGATAAAGCTGCAAAGCATTTGGAGCCTTCCAACAAACAAGAGGCAGTAGAAGGGTTAATTCGGAAATATCTTGAACCCGCTGGAACCAACTTCGTGGAAGAGCTTGTCTTTCGCTTTCTCCTCACGCGGGGCGATACGTTGGGTGGGTCTATGCGTAACGTTGGTGGTTTTCTCGCGCAGAAAAAACTTACTCGCTCTATCATTGCCCACCTTCGACTTGCCGGCAAAACCAGTAAATGGCTT
>JANNAZ010000192.1:0-3895 GCA_031384895.1 Cyclobacteriaceae bacterium
ATTCTTGTCAGCGGCATTGGAAAAGAAAAATGGTTCTGCCGCAAAACGAAAGGCTTGCACGACCACGCTGATGATTACGGAGAAGCGGAAGCACGCCCCAAAAACACCCAGTGCATATTGGGCGTCCTTGCCCGGATAGAAATTATCCGGTAGCCACCATCCCAGGGTAATTCTGGAAAACATTTCGTTTGTCATTGCCGCAAGCCCCATCAGCATGATGGGCCACGCATAGCGTAACATGGAGGATACGAGGAGTTGCTCCCACTGTGGGCGCCAGGTCACCAACGTTCTAGCGAAGAACAAGATGTAAAAAGAGTTCGCCAGCAGATTGGCCAGGATTGGATACCCGATTCCGATCGCCGGATCGTAAACCAGCAAGAGAAAATAGAGGTTAAGGCCGATGACCAAAACGACATTAATGAGTTTGGCGGTGATAAATGCGCGCGCCCGCTTTTGCAGCCGCAGTCGGGCAAAGGGGATGGACACAACTGCATCCATGAACATGAGCACGGCAAACCAGGTGATAATACCGGAATGTTCAGCGACATCGAAATACGCCGCGATCGGTTGAGCGAATATAATGATGACCGTGGAAAGCAGGACCCCAATAACCACTACGAAGGTCTGGGCGCTGCGGAAGATGTGGGACTCATCGGCACCCGGCTTGGTCGCGAACCGGAAATAGGCAGTCTCCATACCAAAGAGATAGATGATATTCAGGAAAGCCACCCATGCGTACAGGTTGATATATATCCCGTACGATTCAGGAAGGAAGATGCGGGTGTGCAGCATCACCAGGAAAAAATTAAGCACTCTTGGCACAATGCTCCCAAGCCCGTATAAGGCTGTGTCTCCTGCCAAGTTTGCCAGCTTGCTCATCCTTATGCTCGAAATGGTTACGTTTGATTCGTCAGAAATATAAAGGATTCTGAGGATGGCGCATGGTTCAAGTGGTTGTTACTTGATCAAATAGGCGTTATTTTTGGGTCATTGTGAGCAAATATCAACTTCAGGTTCCAGTTTTTGCGGGTAGGTGGTGTATGGTTGCGTTGCTTGTGGCGGGCTCCATCAACCTGGCCCAAGCGCAATGCACTTTTGGGGCGCCAGGCTGCACTTCCTCCATAGCCAACAACGCCAGCAGGAACTTTAACGCCCTTACCTGGGCTGGCGGGTCGTGTCCGACAGGCAGTTCGTATACTGGGAATCTGCTCCTCACCATGGGAGCCAATAGCAGCCTGACGGTTTCAGCCAGCTATACCATTACTGGAGATTTTAATATTACAACTTCTGGAGCAGCTCCGACCATCACGATCCCTCTGGGAGTGACTTTCCACGTTACTGGAAACCTTGGCGACTGCACCAATAATAACACATCGTATGTGGTAGAAGGTACACTCATTGTTGATGGCTTTCTCTCCGGGAAAAATAACAATGGATTTTCCGGTTCGGGCAGTATTACCGCAGGTGGTCTAAATTTTGGCAACAATACGACGTGTACTTCCTGCGCGATCAATTGGAATGTAACGACATGCAGCGCAAGCCCGGTTTCCTTCTGCACGTTGCCCATCAAATTACTTTTCTTCCATGCCGAACGCAAATCGGCTGGTGTACAACTTCGTTGGGCAACAGAAAGCGAAGAGAACTTTGATTATTTTACTGTTGAGCGATCAGCCGATGGAAGAAACTTTCATTCCGTAGCCGATGTTGCCGGCCATGGCAACAGCACCCAGCGTTATGACTATGCGTTTTTTGATGAGCATCCCCTGAATGGGAAATCCTATTATCGGCTTAAGGAGACAGATTTTGATGGCCTTTTGGTTTACCATAAAATTGTAGCTGTTGATTATTCCGGTGGCCGCTCAATCGATATTTATCCCGTTCCGGTATCCAATGGTGTTTTGAATGTACGTGTGAATTTCTCAAGCAGCCAGGAATCACGAATCATCATCAATGATGTTGCTGGATTGGTGCTGCAAAGTTTTGTTAGTGCGGATAGGGAAATTGCTGTTCCCGTAGGCCTGAAGCCAGGTATTTACATGCTCACGTTTACGAATGGAGATTTCCGCACAACGCGACGCTTCATCGTCAACTAGCCGCCCTGCTCACGCAAATTCATCAGAATATCCGCAGTCATTTCTTCCAATCCAAAGCGGTGTTGCCACCCCCAGTCTTTGCGGGCTGCCGCGTCATCAATGCTCTTCGGCCACGAGTCGGCAATCGCCTGCCGAAAGTCCGGCTTGTAGGTGATAGCGAATTCCGGGATATGCTTCTGGATGGTGGCCGCAACTTGCGCCGGGCAAAAACTCATTGACGAAACGTTGTAGCTCGTGCGCACTTTCACTTTTTCAGCAGGAGCCTCCATCAGGTCGATGGTGGCCTTCACGGCATCCTCCATATACATCATAGGCAAATAGGTATCGGCCGCAAGAAAGCATTCGTAATGTTTTTCCTGCATGGCTTTGAAATAGATGTCAACAGCATAGTCTGTCGTGCCGCCACCAGGTGGTGTTTTCCAACCGATCAATCCGGGGTATCGCAAACTCCGGACATCTACACCATATCGCCTGAAGTAATACGAACACCACATCTCTCCGGCGAGTTTGGTTATACCATAGACGGTTGTGGGGTCCATAATTGTATCCTGGGGCGTATGCTGCTTGGGGGTTGTCGGGCCAAACGCAGCAATGGAGCTGGGCCAGTATACTTTGTGGAGCTTTAGTTCAAGGGCGGCCTCGAGAACAAACAAGAGGCTGTCCATGTTAAGCTTCCATGCCCAGCGCGGATCTTTTTCTCCCGTAGCCGAAAGCAGTGCGGCCAGGTGATAGACCTGCGTAATGTCATTCTTCTTGAGGATTTCAAACAGCTTGTCACGCTGCATGACATCAAATTTTTCGTACCGACCTTCCTTTAAGATGCCGGTTGCATCCTTGATGTCGGAGGCAATCACATTGTCCTGGCCGTAGATTTGCCAAAGGCCCTGGGTGAGTTCACTCCCGAGTTGGCCGCCGGCACCGATTAACAGAATAGTTGTTTTTTTCATGGACAAATTTGGTCCGCTGGCCATCATCATAGGCAGGGATGGGAGCGCAGGCCGTAAGTTATCAAAATTTCAGATTTCGAGTTGCTCCCGTTAGATTTGGGGGCGCAAAGTCCGCAAACCTCAATCCCTCACCATGTATAAGACGCTGAAGCCCATCCTCGAACGCGAACTTCAAACCATCCGTGATGCAGGCCTTTACAAAAAGGAACGAGTCATCATGACCCCGCAGGGAGCGGAAATCAAAACGGCGGACGGCCGCGAAGTCATCAATTTCTGTGCAAATAACTACCTGGGTCTCTCTTCCCATCCGCGTATCCTGGCCGCTGCCAAGCGCGCGATCGATACGCATGGTTTTGGGATGTCCAGTGTTCGGTTTATTTGTGGCACACAAGACATTCACAAAGAACTTGAACGCAAGATATCGGAGTTTCTGAGCATGGAGGATACTATTTTATATGCAGCTGCCTTTGATGCCAACGGCGGTGTGTTTGAACCGTTGCTCGGTGCCGAGGATGCGATTATTTCCGATGAGTTGAACCATGCATCTATAATTGACGGAGTTCGTTTGTGCAAGGCCACACGGTATCGATACAAGCACAACGACATGGAAGACCTTCGCCAACAGTTGATTGATGCAAGGGCTGCTGGCGCAAAGCAGATTATGGTAGTGACCGACGGTGCATTTTCCATGGATGGAACCATAGCGCGTCTCGACATGATCTGTGATTTGGCCGACGAATACGAGGCTCTGGTGATGACTGATGAATGTCATTCGACAGGTTTTATCGGCAAAACAGGCAGAGGAGTACCCGAACACCGCGGTGTTACCGGACGGGTTGATATTATCACGGGTAC
>JANNAZ010000427.1:0-5051 GCA_031384895.1 Cyclobacteriaceae bacterium
CGCCAAAGGCAGGCTCGTCCTGCCATCACGGATCAAGGCTCAGCTCCCCGAAGGGGGTGATGAGCTCGTGATCCGCAAGGGCTTTGAGCCATGCTTGATTCTCTATCCAATGGTGGAGTTCAAGAAGGTCTTCTCAAAAATTTCTGGATTAAACGAGTTCAACGAGGAGTACCGCAAACTACAGCGGAGTTTCTTGTCGGGGGTAGTGACGGTCGAGTTGGACAGCAACGGCCGCTTCCTGATCCCCAAAAACATGCTCACCTATGCGCAGCTTGATAAAGAAGCGATGTTGGTGGGTACGGGGAACAAAGTTGAAGTCTGGAATCCTGCTATCTACGAGAAGCATCAAATCACAGATCCTGGCGAGTTGTCGAAGTTGGCTGGAAAATACCTGAACGAGTAACGGATGGGTGCTGAATTTCAGGTTTCGCACTTGAATATCAGTAACCGCCTTCAGGTTCCCGGTCCACAAAAAAATGAAAGAAAGGTCATGGTTCCTAACCAGGGCCGGAAGGGAAGCCTAAACTGCTTCCATAGTTCATTGAAAGCGATAAAAGGATACTTGGCTTAGCCCAACTGACACCAAAAAAACGATGTACCATAGTCCGGTCATGTTGCGCGAATGTGTGGAGGGATTGAACATAAATCCCGAAGGCGTTTATGTAGACGTGACGTTTGGAGGCGGGGGGCACAGCATGGCGATCTTGGAGCGGTTGAAGGGTGGAAGACTCATCAGCTTCGACCAGGATGAAGACGCCAAAAAGGAGGCCGAAAAAATAGCGCATCGTTCTTTTACATTTTGTCAAGCAAACTTCCGGTACATGAAACAGTACCTGAAACTGCAAGGAGTCACTCGGGTGAACGGAATTTTGGCCGACCTCGGAGTCTCGTCGCACCAGATTGATTCCCCGGAGCGGGGATTCTCAACCCGGTTTTCAGGTCCGCTGGATATGCGGATGGATACCAAAGGGAAGGTAACTGCGGCTGCGGTGCTCAGGTCATATTCCGAAGAAAAATTGCACAAGGTCTTCGGGATGTATGGGGAGTTGAAGAATGCACGGACAGCAGCGAGCGAGGTGATTCGAGCTCGGGCCGTCCGAAAATTGGAGACGACGCAGGACCTGAAGGAGGCCCTGAAGAGCGCTGCTCCACGAGGGAAAGAGAATAAGTACTTCGCTCAGGTGTTTCAGGCGTTGCGCATCGAAGTGAATGAAGAGATGCAAGCACTTGAAGATTTTTTGCACCAAAGCGAAGAATTGATTGGTTCCGGAGGGCGGCTGGTGGTCATGAGTTACCATTCGCTCGAGGACAGAATGGTGAAGAATTTTTTGAATACAGGAAAAGTGTTTGGTGAACAGGAGAAGGACTTTTTTGGAAATGTGGTGAGGCCTTTTAACCCGCTGAAGAGGAAGCCGATGGAGGCTTCCGAGGAGGAGGTAGAACAAAATGGAAGGGCGCGAAGTGCCAAACTAAGAATAGGAGAACGCAGGTGAAGTTCAGATCTAAAGTTGAAAAAATATGGCTGAGAATAAATTAAGAATAGAAGTAGAGCGAGGCAACCAGCCACGGGAGAAATCGCCTGCTGGCGGCCCAGCGCTCTTTTCCGGCATTGAACGCCGGCTGAAGCTCGAAAACTATTTTGAAGAGGGCTTCCCGGTTCAATACCTCCCCAAAATTCTATTCGTCATGGCCCTGGGGCTGCTCTACATCAGCAACACGCACCATGCCGAAAAAACAGTTCGCCGAATGGATGCCGCCCAATCGGAAGTGGAAGACTTGCGCGCTGACTATACAACGCTGAAGTCTGACCTCATGTTTGCCAGCAAGCAAAGCGAGGTGGCAAGAAAAGTGAAGGCCCTCGGCCTAAAAGAAAGTCTCAATCCGCCCACCAAAATTGTTGTCCAATAAGGTGAATATTAAGAAATCCATATTAATCCGTGTGCGCATCGCCTTTCTGGCGGTCGTTGTATTTGCAGTCTGCGTGGGGGCCAAAGTGGGCCACATTCAGTTTGTGGAAGGAGAGAAGTGGATAAAAATGGGCAACGATATCTCGTTCGATTACAAGAAAGTGAAGGCGACCCGGGGTAACATCTATTCGGACAATGGAAGCCTGCTGGCCACATCCCTCCCTTTCTACAAAGTGGCGATGGACCCCACATTGGTGAAAGACGAAGTGTTCAAAGAAGGGATGGATTCACTGGCCCTTATGCTGTCACGGTACTACAAAGACCGGTCAGCAACGGACTACAAGCGAATGATCCGTGACGCCAGGGAATCGGACAAGCGCTATCTCGTCATCAGTCGCAAGCAGATAAGCTACCAGGCGAAAAAAGAAATGTCGACTTGGCCAATCTTCCGGGAAGGCCGGCTGCGTGGTGGAGTGCTCTTTGAAAAAATGGATGTTCGCTACCGCCCATTTAGTCACCTGAGTCGAAGAACCATTGGGTTTGTTAACGAAAATGGTAAAGGTGCTGGATTGGAGTTCAGTTTCGAAAGCGCCTTGGGCGGTCAGGATGGGGAAGCCCTGTTCCAGAAGATTGCCGGTGGAACATGGAAACCGGTCTTCGATGCTAATAATATTAAGTCAATCGATGGCCTGGATATTCAGACAACCTTGGACATCAACTTGCAGGATGTCGCTGAAACGGCACTGTATGAAGCCATGAAAGGCCATGATGCCGATGAGGGTACAGTCGTTGTGATGGAGGTGAAGACGGGAGAGATAAAAGCCATTTCAAACCTGAGCAGCGACGGAGCTGGCGATTATGTGGAGAAATTCAATCATGCCGTGGGCGGGTCATTTGAACCTGGATCCACATACAAGCTAGTCACCATGATGGCGCTTTTGGAAGACACCAACGTAAAGTTGACGGATAGCATCAAGACTGGCCGTGGAGAGTTCAATTTCTATAACAAGACGGTCCGTGATCACGAAGAAGGTGGATACGGCACGATTACGGTTCAACAGGCCTTTGAAGTCTCCTCCAACATTGCCATGGCTAAGCTAGTCGAAAAGAACTTTGGCCTGAAGCCTCAGAAATTTGTCGACTATGCCGACAAATTGCATTTATCAACCCCACTGGGCCTACAAATCACCGGTGAATCTTCTCCCAAAATAATTCGACCCAAGGACAAAGACTGGAGTGGGATCACCTTGCCATGGATGGCGTATGGTTATGGCTTTGAGATGAGTCCTATGCATACCCTAGCCTTGTACAACGCCGTGGCAAATGATGGAGTGATGATCAGGCCGATCATAGTCAAGCGCATACAGAAGGCGGATGATGTGGTGGAAGAGTTTGAACCGGAAGTACTCAATTCAAAAATCTGTTCTAAGAATACGCTTAACCAGCTCCAGCTTCTTCTGGAGGGCGTTGTTGACAGGGGTACAGCCAAGAACCTGAAGAATGCCAACTACCGGATTGCAGGGAAGACCGGAACAGCCCAGATCCTGGAAAAGGGCCGCTACACAAAAAAATACGTCACATCCTTTGTCGGTTATTTTCCGGCCCATGAACCCAAGTACTCGGCCATTGTGCTCATCAAGAACCCTCGAGGTATTTATCAATATGGCAATAGTGTGGCTGGTCCTGTTTTCAAGCGAATTGCAGATAATATTTATTCCAGAGACCTACAGCTTCACACGGCGATGGAGAAAAGATCCGTGCTGGACCCCGGTGTATTTCCCGCAATCCGTGCTGGACGTCAGGATGAATTGACTATGCTCTGCAACGAACTGGGGGTTTCCAATCACACCAATACGGATGAAGAATGGATCAAGGCCGTACGCAACGGAAATTCTGTCAACTGGAGAAAAAACCCAATCATCAAAGGGCTTGTCCCGGATGTTCAAGGGATGACCCTGCGTGATGCAATTTATTTGCTCGAAAAAAACGGTCTCCGGGTTTCGCACCAGGGCAAGGGCCGTGTTATGGATCAATCCTTATCACCCGGGACGCGAATTTCAAGAGGTTCAAGAATCTATCTCCAACTGAGCTGATGGCTGAAGTACGCGACATATTGTACAACGTGCGGATTACCTCGACAGTAGGGGATATGAATGTCGACGTGAAGGGCATCGCCTTTGATTCCCGCAAAGTAGGAGAGGGATACCTCTTCGTTGCCGTAAAGGGTACGCAGTCGGACGGGCATGATTTCATAGACAAAGCAATAACCTTGGGCGCATTAATCGTCGTCTGCGAGGTATTGCCGGAGAGTACCAACAACTTGGTGACGTACATCACAGTCAAAGATACGTCTGTGGCCCTGGGGATTATTTGTGGAAACTTTTTTGGCAACCCCTCCAAGAAACTAAAACTGGTCGGCGTAACGGGAACGAACGGGAAGACCACGGTAGCAACCCTTCTGTATCAATTGTTCTCCATCATGGGACGGAAATGCGGACTGCTTTCGACTGTGGAGAACAGAATCATCGAAAAAGTCCTTGCTGCTACACATACAACCCCGGACCCCATCCAGCTCAACCAACTCCTGTCTGCCATGGTGGAAACCGGGTGTACACATTGTTTTATGGAAGTTAGTTCGCACGCTGCAGCCCAGGGCCGCATCGAGGGACTAAGTTTCACGGGTGCCTTGTTCACCAACATCACGCATGATCACCTGGACTATCACCGGACATTCGAGAGCTATATCCGCGCAAAAAAAATATTCTTTGACCGGCTTTCATCCGATGCATTTGCGCTCATCAACGTGGATGACAAACGCGGCATGGTGATGTTGCAGAATACCAAGGCCAAGAAGTATACCTACGGCATCAAGAAGATGGCCGACTACCGGACCAAGATCATGACCAATTCCCTGGATGGCCTGGAATTAGTCATAGACAACAAGACGGTGTGGTTTAAACTGATCGGTGATTTTAACGCATATAATTTATTGGCTGTTTATTCAGCGGCTGTTTTGTTGGGGGAGGATCAGGAGGATGTGCTGTTGCGCTTGTCTTCCCTGTCTGGCGCCGTGGGAAGGTTTGAACGGGTTCTTCCTGGATCAAAATTCACAGCCATTGTGGATTATGCCCACACCCCGGATGC
>JANNAZ010000430.1:0-28205 GCA_031384895.1 Cyclobacteriaceae bacterium
AGGAGCCAGAATATTTTTTTCATACCCGCTTTTGTTTGTCAACCAGTATGTGCGAATCTAGTTCACTTCTGGGTTCCGGAGTAGCCCTTTTGACAGGAGGAGAAGGTACGTTCCCGATTCACCTAATTTGCGGGATTGACACCTCTAGCTATGGGATGAATTCTTTCGACCTTACCTTGGCCTGATCAATTTTCCTATATTTAGACAACCCTGCGGTTTGACACGGATATTAATTATACTGCTTACTTCATTGAGCCTGACGGCATTTTCTCAATCCCTATTGGAAGAGAAAATGGACGGATCTGAACGGGACAAAAAACTGACACAATTTCTAGAGGAATTTGAGCGAAAGCACACAGTACAATTCTATTTTCTTGCGGATTGGTTCGCTCCCTACACGATTGATGGGGATTACAAAGGGCAGACCTTGACTGAAATGCTGACCGACATCCTGCGCGATTCAGATATCAGTTTTGTTTCCATTCACAGTCATGCGATTGCCTTTATTAAGGACCCATCTTTTGAAATGAATCGAAGAGCAGCCTTGGATGTTGCTTCGCGAAGACGGACACAAGTTGAGCAACGAACCATAGGCAACCCGGATCTGTATCGGCCAGGAAAGCTGGTCACGCTCCGCGGCAGAATTACCCACGACGAGACCAAAGCGCCAATCTCCGGAGCCACGGTTGCCCCAAATGCAAACCAAGGAACAACTACAAATGCGGACGGAAGGTTTGAGCTCAAATTGCCAAGCGGTGAACATGTCCTTAGTATTGGGTTTGTTACGTTCAAGGAGCGGGTAATTGATTTGACTTTATATGAAGGTGGAGATCTGAACCTGAGCCTGCAAGAAGCACCTGTATTGCTTGAAGAAGTGGTGATCAGTTCCCAGCCAATCAACGAGCTCACAAACAGTCGCGCAGGGCAGCTGCAACTTGCCGTGGGAGCCATGAAGAAGCAGCCTGCTTTATTGGGTGAAGCCGATTTGATTCGCCAGCTGCAAACGCTTCCGGGAGTTAATACGGTGGGCGAAGCGGCGGCTGGATTTAACGTTAGGGGAGGTAGTGTTGATCAGAACCTGGTATTGTACGATGGCATGCCCTTGTTTAACACTTCCCATTCGCTCGGGTTCTTTTCGGCATTCTATTCGGAGGCCATTCGTGAGATGACGTTTTATCGTGGCGGAATTCCTGCGGAATATGGAGGCCGTGTTTCTTCGGTGCTGGACATCCGGAGTAAATCAGGTGACCTTGAAAAGTGGCGAGTGAATGGGGGAATTGGATTGATATCCGCCAATCTGATGGTGCGCGGCCCTTTGGTTAAAGACAAAACAACGATGGCAGCCAGTGTGAGGGGTACATACGCCGATTGGTTTATCAAGACGCTAAGTAATTCGTACTCTGATTTGAGGGACAGCCAGATTAGTTTCTATGACGGCGACCTGCGAATTGATCATATTATTAACGAGCGGTCGCGACTCTCGTTCTCATACTATCGGAGCTATGACAAACTGCGGGTACGGGGCGACACAACCTTTTCATGGTCCAACCAATTGGCTTCTCTTCGGTTGGATCAGATTTTTTCAAACCGGCTCTCGGCAAGCTTTATGGTAGGATTCGGAAAATACCAGTATTCGGTTACCAACGAAATTCCCGATCAGGCATTCGACCTCACCTATTCGATCACTTATCCTTCATTGAAATTTGATTTTCTATATGCTACCGGAAATCACCGTATCGGATTTGGGCTGCAGTCTATGTATTATGCATTCAACCCGGGCACCCTAACGCCTACATCTGAAAAGTCAAGCATTCGTGCCGTGACGATGGAGTCACAGCAAGCACTGGAGAGTGGAATTTATCTTTCGGACTCGTATACACTTAACAGCCGGTTTCTGATCGACGTGGGACTTCGGGTATCGTCGTTCGTTAGCTTGGGCCCGGCCACCGTCAATGTGTACCAACCGGCAAATCCTGTCATTCGCACAAACCTTGTCGATAGTGTTAAGTATGCGTCCGGAGATCCAGTAACAACCTTCTTTGGCCTGGAGCCACGTGCTGCTATCAGGTACTCCCTGGATGATAAATCTGCACTCAAACTGAGTTACCACAGAATCTATCAGTACCTCCACTTGATCAGTAATACCACAGCGGTAACCCCGGTTGATGTATGGCAGCCAAGCAATTCATTTTTCAAACCTCAAGTGGCCGATCAGATTTCCTTTGGATATTTCCGTGACTTCAAAGAGAAGAAATATGAATCCTTTGCCGAAGTCTTCTATAAAGAATTGGACAATGTGCTTGACTTCAAGGATGGCGCGAAACTCATTCTAAACAAAACGCTAGAGGCCGACTTGCTGCAGGGAAAAGGCGTTGCGTATGGGATTGAAACGTACGTGGCGAAGAATCAGGGTCGATTGACCTGGGCGCTTAGTTACACGTATTCGCGCTCCTTTCGCACCATAATGGGACCAACGCCAGAGGAGTCTATTAATGGTGGGGTAAGGTTTCCTTCAAGTTACGATCAGCCGCATATCCTGAACGCTTCATGGAACTATCGATTTTCTAAACGATTTTCGTTCACGGGAAATTTCACCTACCGAACTGGGAGACCGGTTACCGTTCCGGTTTTTGGATTTAACATCGATGGGTATACTACCGCCTACTTTTCCGGCCGGAATCAATACCGAATTCCAGACTACCATCGGTTGGATGTCGCCTTTGTTATTGAAGGGAATCATAAACTCAAGAAGCCTTGGAGCGGCTCGTGGATAATCTCTTTCCTCAATGTGTATGGCCGCCATAATCCGTATTCGTATTTCTTTTCCAGCGATACGCAAGGACGGATCAATACCTATCAATTGTCCATTTTAGGTTCGGTTATCCCGTCGGTCACATACAGTTTCAAATTTTGAGGTATGAATATTCTTTCATTCATCGTTGAATACCCTATGAGGTTGCGCGCAAAATTCCTTATTGGAGCGCTCGCAATCTGGACTGGTTGTATTGACAGGGTGGATCTGTCTCTTCCGGCATCTGAGTTTCCCATTATTGTGGATGGAGTGATCAGCGATGCGCCGAAAGAAGATACTGTCAAAATTCGGGTTTCCAGAGCGTTTCAAGTGGATGGAGTTTATCATCCGGTTGAGGGCGTGCGTAGCGTAGGTGTTGTTATTACTGACAATACCGGAGCCTCATACATCCTCAATGAGGATACCGGATCAATCGGTACGTACTGGACGACCGCTTTGCAGGGCACCGTAGGGAGAACATACAAGTTGAGCTTGACAACTTCGGAAGGTGCGCATTTTGAATCTACTGCGGAAACCATGCTGGCGGCCGGAACCGTGGACAGCATATACTTTGAAGTTGTTCAACGGAAAAACAAATCAAAAAATATTGATGAAGAGGGGTTCAATATTTACATCAATGCCAAAGCGGCCCCAGGAAGCAGCCTTCGAATGCGCTGGAAATTTGATGGTACGTATCAAGTCATTACCAATCCGGACGCCTTAATTACGATTGACCCATTTACCGGAGAAGAGATTCATCTTGCCTGTGCCGCGGGTTGCCTTTGCTGTGTCTGTTATGTTTCTGAAAAAGAGGAGTCGCCAATCATGACCAACACCACATTTGTTGGGGCAAGTGAGATGAGCCGCGTATTCATGAAATACATCCCGATCAACAACTATACATTCAATCAAAAGTATCACGTTGAGATAACGCAAATGGAGGTTTCTCAAGCTGTGTATGATTTCTACCGTGCAGTGAAGGGACAAGCGGAGAATGCTTCCAGTTTGTTCCAACCGCCCTTCTTTGAACTTAAGGGAAATATTACCGCGACAAACAACAGTGATTTAATCGTAGGCATATTTTCAGCCGCGGCTGTTTCCAAGAGGTCCATTTATATTCTTCGTAGCGATATCGGACATACGATAGTGTCTGGCGAAATCATTGGCGACTGTCGGGCAGTGGCAGAAAACTCATCAACCACCGTTCCTCCCTTCTGGCAATGAGACGATTCGTATTCTTTTGTCTGTTCATAATCATTTCTGGGACCGCCGTCGCCCAAAATGAAGTAATTGATCGGATTGCCAAACAACTGGCAGACAGCCGTGCTCAACATCCAGGTATGCGACCCCAGGTATTTTTTTCGCAGGATAAATATGCGCCAGGCGATACAGCTTTCTTTCGTTTGTTTATCCTCACGGAAGACGAGCGCATCCTCGCTGAACGCTCGCTGTTAACGCTTGAACTGGTCAATCCGAGCGGGTCTCCAATTCTTCGCCAGAATGTTTCTTGTGTAAAATTTGGAGCAGCCAACCAGATCATGCTGCCAGGCACACTTTCTCCAGGAGTATATGAAATCCGCCTGTACAGTGATCGGATGAACATCGCCTATGGGCTTACTCAGAATCTGATGATTTGCGGGGAAAAGCGCCTCGAGCCGGTTCGCTCATTGGTTACTACTATGAAAATATTCCCTGAAGGGGGCCATGTGATTGCCGGCGCAATAAACCGACTGGTAATCCGGTCCATGGGTCAGATTCCAGACGAAAGCGCGCTCCATTCTGATGAAGGGAAAATCACACCAGTCGTGTTTGATGGGGATGGATTCGGATCTGTGCAGTTTATTCCGAGAGAGGGGAAGTCCTATTGGATCGAGTACACGGTAGGAGGCAAATTATTTTCTGCCCCTGTACCTGCTTCTAAACCGGGTGACGTCACGTTGCGCGTCTATGCAGGCCCTCGTACAACCTGGGTTCTTGATATACTTTCTTCTCCGGAAAGCCCCAAAGAGATTTACTTGTTTCTGGTTGCTCAACGCCAGATTTATCACGCCCAGGAGATTCAGTTGAACTCAGCGGGACGGAATCAGATACTTGCTGCGACGGATTTCTTCCCCCAAGGGTTTTCCGAACTTTTCTTGATGGATAAAGAGCATAGGGTACTTGCATATCGCCCTGTGTATGACCCGCAGCAGAATCAAAATTCAATAGAGTTTGTTGGTGTCCCCAAGGAGGTTGCTATTCGTGAGGAGCTATCAACAACCATCAGGTTGCGAGATGCTGCTGGGAATCCAGTTTCCGGAGCATTTGCGGTGAGTGTCATTCCAGAAGCGACTCGACTTCAGCCGATTCATACACCGGATCCATCTGTCGTACTTCAGGCTAATCCACCTAGTGTCGACTGGAATCAGCCTAAGGAACATATTGAAATGGAATTGATAGCCCAGGCTATTCCTAACCGCCTTGTTCCGTTGTACCCTCCCCTGATCCATCGCACAAACTTGACATTGTCCGGGAGAGCGTATTACGGCGATTCCACAGCGATGCTTCCCTTGCTCAGCAGAATAATCATTTACCTCCATAAGGATCTCATCCAATATGAAACCGCAATTGACGGGAGGGGGTACTTTCAGTTTCCAAAGATTTACGATTTTTTCGGAAATGATTGGGTTTACTTTAAGGCGGTCTATTTAGACAAGGAATTGTCCCGTGTCAAGGTGGACTGGGCAATCAACCGCGATGACTATGAATCAAAATTGGATAATCCGACATATGCCGAAGGGGAATACCCCGATGAATACAATATCCTACGAAAACAAAAATTGTTGATTGACAAGTCGTATGGGTATTTTCTAAGTACAAGAAAAGCGATGCCGGTTGACACGAGCCACAATGCGATACTGGAGGATGAATTTCAGGAAGCGGATATCACTATTCACCCAAGAGAGTATGTGCCATTTGAAACAATGCAGGAGTTAATTCTGGAAGTCATACCCTCCCTTGAATTCAGGAAACGTCAGCGTGACAGCACTGTCCGGGTCTCGCTTATAACAAACTCCCCATTTGTGGCGCAGCGTTATGCGGATGGCAACCCATTGTACATCATTGATGGTTGGATGACTTCCAATACCAAGTATTTGATGTCATTGTCTCCGCAGGGAATCCGTTCATTCAAAATCGTAAACAATATCGGCAAGTTGGACAAGTTCGGTAACCTGGCCCGCAACGGAGCCCTTTTCATTCAAACGGAGACACCTGAAAAAACGAAACAAGACTTAGCGGCAGAACTGGCCGTAATGGAAGGAATGAGCCCAACGCTGAGACACACATCCCAGTATCCAGAAAGCCGTCGTGTTCCCGATTTACGAACCCTGCTGTACTGGAATCCACAAATCGAGTCGGATAGCACCGGTTTGTTAAAATTCAATTTCCGGGCATCGGATTTCCCTGGGACGTATTGGATTCGGGTAGCCGGTGCAACAGCGGCGGGATCAATGATTACCGCTGAACACTCCTTTGAAGTTAAGTTTAGGAAATAGGGCCCGATTCTGTTTCGGCGGCCATTCATCTGTGCAAATTTTGTATGCCTTTTCTTCATGGGTAATGAATTCACTAAATTTGATAAGAACCTAAGGGCATGAAAAAAATACTCGTTTACGGTATCTGTTTGGCTATTGCCGGATCATGCTCCGCTCCCGCAACAAAAAGTCCCTGGAAGAGTATTGAAAAATCACTTCAAACTCAACTTATTACAGTGACAGACGGAGATACGGTTGATCTCCCTGAAGGAAATTTTATGTTCACGCGTAGCTTAACCATGGACGGCAAGTCCAATGTGGTCATTCGTGGCAAGGGAATGGACCGGACCATCCTTTCCTGGAAGAATCAGCAGGAAGGGGCTCAGGGGCTCCTCGTAAGCAACAGCAAAAACATTGTGCTTCAGGATTTTTCAGTGGAGGATGCTAAAGGCGACAACCTCAAGATCAATGATACGCGCGGAATCACGATCCGCCGAATTCGTTCCGTATGGTCAGGGGGCCCAACGACAGAAAACGGAGCTTACGCTATATACCCCGTGCTGTGCACCAATGTACTGATGGAAGAATGTGTGGTGATTGGCTCTTCGGATGCAGGAATTTATGTTGGGCAATCCGACTCAGTCATTATCCGAAACAATGTGGCCTACTGGAATGTGGCCGGTATTGAAGCGGAGAATTCCCGGTGGGTGGAAATTTATGGAAACGAGACGTATGACAACACGGGCGGGCTACTCGTCTTTGATCTTCCGGGACTTACCCAATACGGACATACCACCCGTGTGCACCACAACCGGATTCATGATAATAACCATGAAAATTTTGCCCAAGCCGGGAATATTGTTGCCAGCATTCCCCCCGGATCCGGCGTGATGATTCTCGCAACACACGATCTGGATTTTTTTGAGAATGAGATTGTGGATAATCAGACCGTTGGGGTTGCGGTTGTGAGCTACAAACTGGTTGCTGCAATGAATGAGGGGGTTGAGGAGCAGGAAAATTCAATTGGCGGAGCGCAGACCGTGAACAATCGCTTTGAAGAGGATACCCTGTATAATCCGTTCCCGTATGACATTGCCATCCATCACAACCGGATTACCAACCGGCATTGGCTCCCCACAGCAAAAAATGACATTGGCAAACTCTTGATGTGGTATTCCCCATTTTCACCGCCTGACGTCCTGTATGATGGAATTGAAGATCCTGCCCGGATACAGCGGAATATTTGCATTTCTGAAAACGGAAACATTGGGTTTATCTGCCTGGACGCCGGTCACGAATTTGAATCAATTTCAAAGGACTCGGCCCCATTTGCCTGTGCAGGTGGTAAGGTGAGCCAGCGGCCATGAAAGTTTTTTGGATCATCATGTTAGTTTGTATGATGAGCTGCCAACCAAAAAAGTCTATCGATTTTGTGGTAGCGGAGGAGGCAAGTACGGCTGACCTGTCCAGTCTTGGGAACCCTACGCTTTCCAGCTATGGTTTTTTTGTTGGTGATTTGAAAAGCCTGAAACCCGCTAGCGGTGTTCTTCCATACACCATCAACTCGCCGCTGTTCAGCGACTACGCATTCAAGAGCCGGTTTGTTAAAATTCCAGAAGGAGCCAAAGCCGCATACAACGAAAGTGACGTTTTTGATTTTCCGGAAGGCACTGTGCTCATCAAGAATTTCTATTACCCGAAAGATTTTCGCCGTCCAACCGAACAGATTCGGTTGTTGGAAACCAGGCTCTTGATTCTGAAAAATGAATCCTGGAACGCATTGACGTACGTATGGAATGAAGCACAGACAGAAGCGGTACTTGATGTGGCCGGGAAGACAATTCCAATATCCTGGACGCACACGGATGGCGTGTTGAAGGAAATTGAGTACTCCGTGCCGAGCGTCAATCAGTGCAAGGGTTGTCACTTGAAGGGAGAAAAGATAATGCCGATAGGGCCATCGGCAAGACAGCTCAATCGGGGAGAATCGAAAAAGAATCAATTGATAGAATGGCACGAGAAGAATGTATTGACCGGGCTTCCTGACTTATCCGCAGTTCCCAGGCTTGCTGCCTATGAGGATGAGAAAGAAACTGTCTCTAACCGGGCGCGAGCCTGGCTGGAAATAAATTGCGCACATTGTCACCGTGCGGATGGGCAGGCAAAAACTTCCGGGCTCCAGCTGGCAGCAGACGTTTTACCTTCAATGGAAATCGGGATCGGCAAAGCGCCTGTTGCTGCCGGGAAAGGTTCGGGAGGACGGAGGTTCAGCATTGTCCCTTCCCGGCCGGATGAGTCAATCCTCCTGTATCGTATCGAGTCAACTGATCCGGGGATCATGATGCCAGAGATGGGCCGAAGGATGGTGCACACGGAAGGTGTACATCTTGTCCGTAGGTGGATTCTGGAAATGAGGCCTTGATTAATCTAGAATGAAGAACCGCCTGATTGGAATCATTCAATTTGGGTGCGCCTATTCCAAGTCACGTATTTCAAAATCTTTTCCCTTGCCGTATTGGAAAATTTCCTTGAGCCGGTAGCGCTCTAGCGTGTGTATATCCTTTACGTTGAAATCACCATTTGTCAACACCCGCTCAATCACAAAATCATGGCGATCGCCAAAATTAATGACCCGATATCGCTTTCCTACGCGAAGTACATCAAGTGAAAGTCCGCTCATGAGGAGGTGTTAATAAAGTATTAATGTGCTTTCGACTTTATTGACATGGTGCACGACATTACCCATTTTGAAATTCATCTGTGAGAATCTGAGTAATCTTTGGCTGTTTTTGTGAGCTACTGTGGTTTTTGGTAGTAGCTTGAGCGGGGCCAGCTTACTCGCCCTCCTTAAACAGTTTTCCCTGATCTTTATCCTTTGTCTTATCTGGGTCAACGCTATAGAGAGGAAGCTTGTTTAGTTCGCGACTGAGCAGCGCATCTTGCGTTAGGATACCTTTTTGGTTGGCCTCGCTTTTCAGGCGTTCTGATTCACTCTCAAGTTCTTTCACACTGATTTGTTTGGAGCGCTTTTCAATAGGTGGATTGAGCTTTTCTGATTTCTCGAACTCAACCACTTTTTCCAAAAGCTCTTTCGGCAAGTCAGCCTCACTCCGATACACCAGCTCAAAGAATTGTTTTGCGAAAAACCCATCAATCTGAATCCGCCGCTTTGACAGATGAACGAATTTTCCGATGACCCGGCAAATATTCTCGCGTTCTTCAGGGCTTAGCTGGTCGGCAAATTCGTAGTCTTCAATCTTCTTCAGCGCCAGAATGATGGGTTCCAGCGAGTCAAGGGAGATGATATAGACTGTATAATCGGCAAGCTTGAATTCGAATTGTTCGAGGTATTCGAGGGTATTTGTAGGAACAACGAGAAAGACCTCTTTTCTCACATCCTCTTCGCGAACGTATTTGATGACGTTCTCCACCTGATTTTTCAAGTAGGTAGGAAAATTCGACAGGTCTTCCCCCCAGGGGCTCTTTGCGTCAAAGACGATAAACTCATCCTTTATTTTCAACGTATTGTCCGGGCTGCCGCGGAAAGGAACTTTCTCCACGTAGTCGACACCATGCCGGCTGCATATGGCTTTGATCCTTGCCTTCACAAGTTCTTCGTGTTTTGACCAGGTCTCCTTCAGTTGCTGAAGGCGCTCGATCTCTTGGCGGTGTTTTTCATTTTTTTCCTCCTCTTCCCGCTTTCGTTGCCCTTCTGTCAGTTTGTTAAAATTGGCGATGGACTCGTCATACTCTTTTTTTCGCTGTTCCTCGGCGGCCTTATACCGGGTGTTCTCTGTCCTAAGAAGTTGAATTTGACCCTCCAGAATTTCATTCTGCTGTTTTAGTTCAGTGCCGCGGCGAAAGTAGTTTTCATTTTTTTCGTCTAGCGAGGCAATCTTCTTTTGATACTCTTCCTTTTCCTGAAGAAAGCGCTGGTGGCCATCGCGAAGCCCGGCGATTTCTACTTTGCTTTGCTGTTGGGTTTCGCGGAGGTTCTTGGTTTCGTTCCGTTCTACGTCCAATTGACTTTCTGCTTTCACACCTGCCGCTCGCGTACTTTCGAGTGAAGGAGCAATCCGCTGCAGATCACCGTTTGCGTCCACCAGCATGGACTTCACCTGGCTCCACCGGAAGCAGCGTTCCCAGAAGCTGATAGTTTTTAGCTTGTCAAGAAGTCTCCGGAGGTATTCGAGAGAAGTGTCCATTTAGAATTCAATCAGCACCTGTCCCTTTTCCACGCTATCGCCTTTCTTGATCTTCAACAGCTTCACGATACCATCGCCTGATGCCTTGATTATGTTTTCCATTTTCATGGCCTCGAGAATAAGCAAGGGATCCCCCACTTTAACCGCATCACCTGGCTTTACCCGAAGATCGATAATCAACCCAGGCATAGGTGCCTTGATTGTATTTACTTTGCTGGCTGCGGATGCCGCCATCCCCATTTTTTCCATGAGCAGGTCCACTTCATCGCGGAGGCGCACTGTGTAGCGCAGTCCTTTTACTTTCAAGTCTACGGTTTTGGTCTCCCGGTCAATCTTGACTACTTCGCAAGGGTAACTCTTATTTTTGTATCGAATGTGGTATTGTCCGTTTTCGAAGGCAATGAGGTCCCACTCCAACGGATTGCTATTCACCAGAATACCATCATCTGCGGGCTGAATATCAAATGACTTGTTGTTGAACTGCGCATTATACATTGCATCAAAAATAGCAGGTGTTGAGATGGTTTGATTTAAAATCATCAAATTTGTTTCTCAACGTCATGTTTTTCAGACAATCGAAGTGAACTGGACCCAGCTACTCACCGCTACCCGAATGGGCCAAAAGCCTGCGTCCGCCGAAAATTCGCGTAGCGCGTTTGAGCAGGACTATGACCGAATCATTTTCTCCCATCCCTTTCGACGACTACAAGACAAAACCCAGGTCCATCCGCTGCCGGAGGACGATTTTGTGCATACTCGACTTACCCATAGTCTGGAGGTCTCCAGTGTAGGGCGGTCGCTAGGTAAGCGGGTAGGGGATGTCGTGCTACAACGCTACCCGGAACTAGCAAATCAATTCTCGCTTTTTGATTTTGGTGCAATTGTCGCAGCAGCTTCCCTGGCCCATGATCTGGGGAATCCCCCCTTTGGTCATGCAGGAGAAGATGCACTGTCAGATTTTTTTATTAAACACAAGGAATTCAAGGATGAGATGACTCCAGGGCAGTGGCAAGACCTGATCACCTTCGAAGGTAATGCCCAGGGATTTCGAATTTTGAATCAACATGCGTATGGGCTCAGGCTTACCATGGCTACTCTCGGTGCTTTCACAAAATACCCGTGTCCTTCGCTTTTTCCCGGGCGAGACAAATCAAGAAAGAGTCAGAAGAAGTATGGCTTTTTTGACAGCGAGCTTAACGTTTTTTCATCACTAGCGAACTCGCTTGAACTGAAAGCAGCAGGGCCCGGTGCCTGGTGTCGACACCCCCTGGCCTTTTTGGTGGAAGCCGCCGACGACATTTGTTACAGCATCATTGATCTGGAAGATGGTTGCAATCTGGGGTTAGTCTCTTTGGCCGAAACGGTCGAGCTCCTTGCTCCGATCCTGGGAGACAAACTGGATCGAAAGAAATTAGTTGAGGAAGATGGACTTAGCAGGCGACTGGGTTCGCTTCGCGCGATGAGTATTGGCGAATTGATTGAAGACTGCACACAAGTTTTTCTGGACAACGAGGCAGCTATTCTTGACGGAAAATTCGATGACGCGTTAACTGACTTGAGTAAATTCAATGGTGCCCTGAAGGCAATCAGCTCCGTTTCTGTTCAACGAATTTACCGTGCGCGTCAGGTTGTTGAGATTGAAGCGGCCGGACATGAAGTGTTGCCCGGGTTGCTGGAGGAATTCATAACCGCAGGAATGGAACTCAACCATAACGGAACGTCCAGAAAGTACCTAAACCTATCGTTACTCCTTCCGGTTGAAATTCGTCTAGCCGCTCGACAAGCTCCCGATCAATACACGCTGCTGCGGCTCATTGTTGATTTTGTCTCCGGTCTGACCGATAAACATGCGCTAAGCCTGTATCGGAAAATCAAGGGTATGGCGCTCCAGTAGCCTGCGGGACGGTGAAAGGCCGCAAACAGCCTCGAAAACTGCTAAAATTCAGTTAGTTTTGCCCCTCAAATTTAACCTTGGATGTGGTCCCGCATTGCCGATAGTATTATCCGATTTCGACTTCCGCTCATGGGCGGAATTGTTGTAATCACGGCTGTAATGGGATATTATGCTTCCCGCGTTGAGATGAGCTATGACTTCGGTAGGGCCGTGCCGCCCAATGATCCGGAGATGGTATTTCTTACAAAATTCCGCCAACAGTTTGGCGAAGACGGCAACATGGTCGCTGTTGGACTGCGCGATAGCGCGGTATATCAGCTCGACAACTTTAAGCGGCTCCTTGAGTTGAGCCTGAACCTTCGGGCCATTGAAGGCGTGAATGAGGTGCTTTCACTTCCGCGCATGAAAATCATTCTGAAAGACACCGCGCGACAACGATTTTACCTTTCCTCGCTTTTTCCAGATACACTGCGATCCCAGGCCCAACTGGATAGCTTGTTGCGGGTAGCACAAGGTCAGAAATTCTATTCCGGTCAGTTGGTGAACAAATCCAATGGATCGACGATGATGCTTATTTCAATAGATAAGGAGTATGCGAATTCTGCGAAACGCGTCAAACTCACCACAGACCTGCAGGAGGTTGGTGAGGAGTTTAGAAAGCAGACTGGGATCGAATTGAAATTCGCCGGTCTACCCTTCATCCGGGCTATCGTCGCGGAGCAAGTGCGCAAAGAACTCTCCCTTTTCCTCTACTTATCGGCCCTGGTGACCGGAGTGATCATGCTGATCTTCTTCCGCTCATTCCGTGCTGTGATATTTTCCATGATCATGATTGGCGTATTGGTCGTCTGGACCTTGGGGACTATTACCCTGCTTGGTTTCAAGATCACCTTACTGAGCGGATTGATTCCGCCTGTCATTGTTACCATCGGGATTACCAACGCCATCTACCTGTTGAACAAGTATCACGTCGAGTACGCCAAGCAAAAGGATAAGATGCAGGCCATCCGCGTGGTGGTGCAAAAAATGGGATTGGCTACTTTCCTTACCAACCTTACTGTAGCTATTGGATTTCTGACGCTCTTATCCACAGACATTCTTGTATTGCGCGAATTTGGAATTGTGGCTGGCATTAACATCCTGGCCTTGTTTTTTGTTAGCCTGGTGATGATTCCCGGGATTCTTTCCTGGTTGCCAGAGCCCTCACCCAAGCACCTGCGCCATTTGAATTTCAAACTCCTTGGCGCGTTCGTAAGTGGTATCGATTTGCTCGTGCACCGTCATCGCAACTGGATTTATGCGGCAACCTTTCTGGTGACATTGTTTGCTGTCCTCGGTATGCTGCGCCTTCACTCCGTGTCGTTCATGGTGGATGATATTCCTGAAGAGAGCACAATCAAGAAGGACCTTCACTTCTTTGAAGCCAATTTCAGTGGCGTGATGCCATTGGAGATTGTGATTGAGATTTACAGCAAACGTAAACGCCAGCTGCTCGAGGTGAACAACCTGGAGGCGATCAATCGGTTTGAACAGTCGCTGGACTCTATCACTGTCACTTCCCGACCGGTTTCCATAGTCAGTCTCGTTAAAGCGGCCAAGCAGGCATTCTATAACAACAACCCTGACCAATATACGTTGCCAACGAAAGCGCAAGCCATTTTTCTTCTGCGCTATATGAAGGGACAGTCTGATAGCAGTGGACTGGTGAAGTCATTTGTGGATTCCTCATTTAATAGAATGCGGATTTCCATGCAAATGGCGGACATCGGATCAGTGCGAATGGATTCACTTATCAACCGAATTATACAACCCAAGGCGGATACACTAGTCAAAGAGCTTTATCGAAACCTGAAGTCGAGCAAAGATTCTGTCACCGTGAACGTTACCGGGACTTCCAAGATTTTTATCAAGGGAAATAAATTTCTCATCAACAACCTTACGGAAAGCCTGATACTTGCGTTTATTCTCATCACCCTTTCGATGGCCTTCCTTTTTGCCAATGCGCGAATGATCCTTATCTCGCTCATACCAAACCTGATTGCCCTGATGATCACTGCCGGCCTGATGGGATACCTTGATATTCCGCTCAAAGCAAGTACGGCACTGATTTTCAGCATCACGTTTGGAATCTCTGTCGACAATTCAATTCGCTTCCTGGCCAAGTACCGCCAAGAGCTCCTTTCTGGAGGATTTTTTGTGCCGCGTGCTGTGAGTGAAAGCATCTTGGAAACCGGGAAGAGCATCATCTATACATCGGTGGCCTTGTTTTCCGGGTTTATCATCTTTGCTTTTTCCGATTTTGGAGGTACGATCGCGTTGGGCATCCTGGTGTCGACCACGTTGCTCATCTCCATGTTTACCAATCTGATTCTCCTTCCGGCGTTGATTATGACTTTTGATAAGCCCAACAAGGAGACACAAAAGCGACTAATTGATGATTTTGATTCTAGCTTCTACGGCGAAGACGAGGATGAAGAGATTGACCTCAGCAAGATCAGGATTCATGACCGGATGGGAGCCGCCGAATAATCCCAGGTAAACCAGTAATATAAATTTGGCCTTACGAGACGAGCAATGAGCGCGAAGTATAAAGAAGACAAGGAGCTGAATGCCGGGAAAATAGCCGGTGATGTATTGGCATTCTGGAAAACGGAGAAAATATTCGAGCAGTCAATAACCAACCGCGAGGGTAGCCCAACATTCACGTTTTATGAGGGGCCGCCGTCGGCAAATGGGACTCCGGGCATTCACCATGTGATGGCCCGCACGGTGAAAGACATTTTCTGTCGATTTAAAACGCTGCAAGGGTATCAAGTAAAGCGCAAAGGAGGCTGGGATACACACGGCCTTCCCGTGGAACTCCAGGTCGAAAAGGAATTGGGCATAACGAAAGACGACATCGGACGGAAAATTTCCATAGCGGAGTACAACCGCAAGTGCCGTGAGACGGTCATGAAGTACAAGGACCAGTGGGATGACCTTACCGAAAAGATGGGGTACTGGGTGGATCTGAAGCATCCATACATTACATACAACAACGACTACATTGAAACGCTCTGGTGGATTCTGAAGAAATTCTATGAGAAAGGGTTACTGTACAAGGGCTACACGATTCAGCCTTATTCTCCTTCGGATGGAACCGGATTAAGTTCACACGAACTGAATCAGCCAGGGTGTTACAAGGATGTGAAAGACACTTCGGTCGTGGCGCAGTTCAAGGTAAAGCCGGATTCTAAATCAGAATTTCTATTTGATGCGGACAAGCGGGATATTTTTATTCTTGCTTGGACAACCACTCCCTGGACATTACCATCCAATACGGCATTGGCAATAGGAAATAAAATAAACTATGTGCTGGTGTCAACATTTAATCCGTACACGCACAAAGCTATATGCGTGATGTTGGCAAAGGAATTAGTTGGAAAGTACTTTTCTGAAAAAAATAAGGATCTCCGCCTGGAGGAATATCAGCCCGGAGCCAAAGCAATTCCGTTCCGCATAGAGAAAGAATTCATAGGTAGTCAACTCGTCGGAATTCGCTACGAACAACTGATGTCGTATCTCCAGCCGCTCGCAAGTGGGGACAAAGCATTTCAAGTTGTTGCAGGGGATTTTGTTACCACCGAAGACGGTACAGGTGTGGTGCATTTATCACCGACGTTTGGCGCGGATGACTTTCGAGTTGCAAAACAAAATGGCATACCTCCGTTAACCATTCTGGATGAGGCAGGAAGTGAAGTGCCCACCGTTGACAGGAAAGGAAAGTTTGTCAAGGAGATAGGGGCCAGGCTGCTGGCGGGAGTTGCCAAGTATAAAATCAAAACGCACAAGCCACTCGGTGAAAATGATTTCTACGTAAAGAATTATACAGATGAAGATGAAACACATCCGGACTATAAAAATACGGATGTTATCATCTCCATCATTCTGAAGGAGGAGAACAAGGCGTTCAAGGTGGAGAAGTATGAACATACCTATCCCCATTCCTGGCGTACAGATAAGCCTGTACTCTACTATCCCCTCGACGCCTGGTTTATCCGCACCACCGCGCTAAAGGAACGCATGGTAGAACTCAACAACACGATCAATTGGAAACCTGAATCTACCGGCACTGGCCGCTTCGGCAACTGGCTGGAAAACCTGGTAGACTGGAACTTGTCGCGTTCACGGTTCTGGGGCACACCGCTGCCGATCTGGCGAACGAAAGATGGCAAAGAGGAAATCTGTATTGGTACTGTCGTGGAACTGAAGGCAGAAGCTGAAAAGGCCGAACGAGCCGGGATCAGTTCTACTGTAAAGATTTCGGACCCAAATTTTGACCTCCACAGGCCTTTTGTCGATGAAATCGTTTTGGTTAGCCCCTCTGGACAACCCATGTATCGTGAACCTGACCTGATAGACGTCTGGTTTGATTCAGGAGCTATGCCTTATGCGCAGTGGGGATTGGATCCTGAGAAATTGAAAAGCAATCATCGCCAGCCATTCCGGTCAGGGTGGGAGGGCGCCTATCCCGCCGATTACATTGCAGAAGGTGTGGATCAGACACGGGGTTGGTTTTTCACCCTGCATGCTATCGCGGCCTTGCTCTACGACAGTGTGGCATTCAAGAATGTGATTTCCAACGGCCTCGTCCTCGACAAGGAAGGGAATAAAATGTCGAAGCGAAAAGGCAATGTGGTGGATCCTTTCGGTACAATCGAAAAATTTGGGCCTGACGTCGTGCGCTGGTACATGATCGAGAATGCGCCGCCATGGGATAACCTCAAGTTTGACATGAATGGTTTGGCAGAAACCCAGCGACGGTTTTTCGGCACACTAATGAATACCTATTCGTTTTTTGCACTCTATGCCAACATTGATGGTTTTGTGAAAGATGAAACGGACGCTGTGCCGTATGAAAAACTCGCGACACTTGACAAGTGGATTATTTCAAAACTTCAATCCTTGATTGTTGAGGTCACCCGGGCCTATGAGGCCTATGAACCGACACCAGCAGCGCGCGCCATCCAGGATTTTGTCAACGACCAATTGTCAAATTGGTATGTGCGCCTGAACCGGAAAAGGTTCTGGCAGCCGGCAACCCGTGGAGAATTGTCAGAGGACAAAAAGGCGGCCTATGAGACGCTGTATGAATGTCTCATGGTGGTAGGCCAGCTAATGGCACCCATTGCGCCATTCTATGCAGAGCATCTCTATAAAAGTTTGACGGACAACATCCGGCAAAAGGCCAAAGATCTTCGGACCCCACTTCGGTTTGAGTCGGTACATCACACCACGCTGGTTAAGCCAGAATCCAGCCGCGTGGCCCCTACACTGGAGCAGTCCATGGGATACGCGCAAACTATCAGTTCGCTGGTACACTCCATTCGTAAGAGTAGCAAGATCAAAGTACGAACACCCCTACAGAAGATTTTGCTTCCGGTGCTGGATGCCAATTTTGCAGCCTTGGTGAAAGGTGTTGAAGACATCATTAAGGCTGAGGTCAACGTGAAGTCAATCGAATACATCGATGACGCTTCTGGGCTTCTTGTCAAGAAGGTAAAGCCAAATTATGCGAAACTTGGCAAACAGTACGGTCCCCGCATGAAAGAGGTATCTGCTGTCATTCAGTCATTGGAGAAAGAGGAAATCGGGCAACTTGAGAAAAAGGGAGCACTTACCAAGTCAGGTTTTGACCTTGTGTTGGAAGATGTATTGATCAGTTCAGAGGATATTCCGGGCTGGTCGGTGGCCAACGATGGGGCCATCACGGTGGCGCTGGATATCCAGTTGACAGAAGTCCTCAAACAAGAAGGCATTGCGCGAGATTTTGTAAACCGGATTCAGAACTTGCGCAAGGAACTTGGCCTTGAGGTGCTCGACAAGATTATTATTGAAATAGATGGCGCCGGCGCCGATGGGCAAGTAACACAAGCGATTGGGACATTTCATGCCTATATCTCCAGTGAAACGCAAGCCTTAAAAATGGATATCAGAAATGGTATTTCAGGAGGAATGGAAATTGATTTGGATGAATTCATTCTTAAGGTAAAGGTGTCAAAAGGTTAAGTGCGTATCTTATTATGTTTAAAAAATTGGAATGAAGGGGACTAAATATTTTTTCATAGCGTTAGGAGTAATTGCTCTTGATCAAACAAGTAAACTACTCGTGAATCACTATATGCAGCTTCACCAGGAGATAAGTGTGCTGGGAGAATGGTTTAAGCTTCACTATTTGCTGAATCCTGGAATGGCATTTGGAATCCGGTGGGACAATGAGTTCGGAAAGCTTGCGCTCACCGCTTTTCGCATCATCGCGATGTTTGGGATTGTGATTTTTCTGATTCGTTCTATCCGGCAGCGCGCAAACAAGGGATTCCTGATTTGCCTGAGCATGATATTAGGGGGCGCGGTTGGTAATGTGATCGACAGCACATTCTACGGTGTCTTTCTCCAGAATGCTCCCTTCGATTCACCCTCACCCTGGTTTCATGGGCAGGTCATCGATATGCTGTTTTTCCCTATGGTTGAGTTCTATTGGCCGCAATGGGTGCCCTTTTTGGGTGGCAACTATTTTCTTTTTTTTAGCCCCGTCTTCAACGTTGCTGATTCTTCTATTTTTCTAGGCGTTGCATCCATTCTTCTATTTCAAAGGAAGTTTTTTAAGGAAAAGGGAATTTCAATTGAGTCATTGATAAACCCTCCGAGAGAAAACGGCATGATGAGCTCAACGGACAACCCGCCGGACGCCTCCGCAGATCAAGCCGCAAATCAACGCACTGAGTAAATGGCTGAACAATTGCACATAACAGCTTCGGCAGACAAAAAAGAACGCTATACTGCTCTGCTTCCCCAGATTGAGGCACTGGTGTCAGGGGAAGGCGACCTGGTTGCTAATCTGTCAAACATCACTGCGGCGCTGAGGCAAACCATGAATTTCTTTTGGGTAGGGTTTTACCTGGTAAAAGGGAATCAACTCGTACTCGGCCCCTTTCAAGGACCAATTGCATGTACGCGAATTGATTTCGGACGAGGCGTGTGTGGAACAAGCTGGAAAGAGAAACGCACTGTTCTTGTCCCCGATGTAGAGCAGTTCCCCGGCCATATCTCCTGCAGTTCCGATTCCAAGTCCGAGATCGTGCTTCCCATAATGAAAGACGGCGAGGTCCTGATGGTGCTGGATGTCGACAGTGACTGTATTAATGACTTTGACGACTCGGATGAGGTCGGCTTGTCTGCCGTCGTCCGCGTTATCGAAACGCTAGTTAAGCGTGCCCAGGACATTTAGGCCTGTTGACACGCAGACACTTAACCGCTTTTTCCTTACTTTTGTAAAACCCTCAACCCGGTGGTAAGGAAGTTCTTTCCGCAAGACAAGAATTACCTCCTCGAAGAAGCCCAGCTTCGGGTGAAAGACCGACTCCTTACTTTATTGATTGACAAAGCGATTTGCACCTATCAACGCGTGCATAATCCGCTTGGGCTTAACGATGCCTTTAGCGAGAAGATTATCAGGTATTACCCCGCCGATCTCACTTCCTTGTATGCTTTTTATGAGACGCTAGCTGGGGTCTATCGGTTCAAGTACGGCGAGAATCAACTTGGCTTCCTTTGGGATGGCCGGGATCATACGGAGAAATACGGCGAAGATTGGTCATCCACTTTTGATTCATGGACGGCGCAGCTGTGTCAGGAAATGCAGTTTGCCCAGGCGGTTCTCGATCTCACCGTTTTTTTGCCGGAGACCGGCGCGGTCCAGTTAGCAGAGAACAGAATGAATGCTGTTATGCTCAATCGGTTTGAGGTTCGGCTGCACAAGCAGAAGGGAATTGTGCGAATGCGGGTCGCTTAGCGGCCCGTTGGGACACCTTTTATCTCGCCATCAAATTCTTATATTTGATAACTAACCTCAATCAGCTATGAGAAAACTGTTTGTTATTGGCAGCATCCTGACCACCGCTCTGCTTATTTTTTGGGCATATTTCTGGATTGACGCACTGTATCTGTTCCTGATTGTGGTCCCCATCATCTATATGGGTATCGCGGACATGATCCAGGTCAGGCAATCGATTAAGCGCAATTTTCCGTTTATCGGCCGCCTGCGTTATTTCTTTGAAATGATCAGGCCGGAAATACAGCAATACTTTGTTGAATCGGACACGGATGGAACTCCTATCAACCGGAACGAACGATCGGTCATTTACCAGCGTGCCAAGAAGCAGATTGATACGATTCCCTTTGGTACCCAGCTCGATGTCTATGCAGAAGGCTATGAGTGGAGCACGCATTCAATTGCTCCCAAAGATTTTCACCATATGGACCACCATCCCCGGATCCGTTTTGGAGGGAAGGACTGCAAACAGCCCTATGACGTAAGTGTGCTCAACATATCCGCCATGAGCTTTGGATCACTCAGCAAGAACGCAATCCTTGCGCTAAACGAGGGCGCAAAGATGGGGGGCTTCGCACATAATACCGGTGAAGGCGGACTTAGCCCGTACCATCTCCAACCTGGTGGCGACATCATCTGGCAAATAGGTACCGGATATTTTAGTGCACGGACGGAGGATGGAAAGTTTTCGGAAGAGGCGTTCAAGCAAAACGCCACGCTCCCCCAAGTGAAAATGATTGAGATCAAGCTTTCTCAAGGGGCTAAACCAGGGCACGGAGGAATTCTTCCGGCTAAGAAAAATACACCGGAGATTGCAAAGATCCGACTGGTGAAGCCTGGAACTACAGTTTTCTCACCGCCTTTTCACAGTGCATTCTCGACTCCCATCGAGTTGCTCCTTTTTGTGAAAAAGCTGCGGGAACTCTCCGGGGGCAAACCAGTTGGCTTCAAGCTTTGCGTCGGACGCAAAACTGAGTTTCTCTCAATCTGCAAAGCGATGGTACAACTCAATTTGTATCCGGATTTTATCACGATCGACGGTGGCGAAGGAGGCACTGGTGCCGCTCCTCCGGAGTTTACCAATCACGTGGGCATGCCGATGCTTGACGCACTTGCCTTTGTCGACGATGCGCTTCGCGGTTTTGGTATTCGAAACGAAATGAGGTTGGACGCCTCAGGAAAAATTCTTACCGGGTTCCATATGCTGCGGGCAATGGCACTCGGCGCAGATGTCTGCAACTCTGCCCGGGCGATGATGATGGCGCTTGGTTGCATTCAGGCCTTGGAGTGTAACAAGAACACATGTCCAACAGGCGTAGCGACACAAGATCCCTACTTCATGAAGGGATTGGTGGTAGAGGACAAAAAAACGCGTGTAGCCAACTTTCAAAATAATACCGTGGAGAGTTTTGTAGAGCTCATGGGCGCCATGGGGATCGACAATCCAGAGAAAATCAACCGGAGTCACATCTACCGACGCGTCTTCATGAACATGGTGAAGACGTACGAAGATATTTACCCAAGCATTCCTGAAGGCTGTCTGTTGGAGGGAGGAGATATGCCGTTTGACTTTGAGAGATACATGAAGTACGCTTCTGCAGATGCATTTGAGATTGCTTAGGCACCAGTCTTGGATTGTGTGAAGGGCAAGAGAACGAATGTGTCCAGCGCAGCGTAAACAAACAATGCAGTCAGGCTCTGTCTTTGGTCAGAGCTTAGCATTTTTTTGATGTAGCTCGTGCCCGTGCCTATCGGGTGATCCTGAATTCAACATACCCAATTAGCGGAGCATCCTCCGTGACAAATGTCAGTACGTGCGAATGGGGCGGTCCTTTTCTACACCAGGCGACAAAATTTGAAAGCTCTGACTCATTCCCTTCCGCCTCAATATAAACGCTTCCATTAGGTTCGTTGCGAACTATTCCCCGTACGCCAAGCCTTTCGGCTTCATTCTTGGCAGAGGCACGGTAGAACACACCTTGAACCTTCCCCGAGACCCGAACGATAATACGTCTCACGATACTAGAAAATGTAGTCTGTCGTAAGGAAAGCAGACTCCCTGTTCTTCAGAATTTGACCCACCAGCATTTTGTTCTCGGGCGTTGTCCGTGCCGCCACCAGCGTACGGATGGAAAACACCCGCAATGCATCAGAAACTGAAAGAGTGCCCTCGGCGGAATCTTTTCTACCGTTAAACGGAAATGAGTCGGGGCCACGCTGGCATTGGGTGTTGAGATTTATGCGCCCCACCTGGTTGGCGAATGCGTCGATGTAGTGCGCCATACGTTTTGAATTTTTTCCGAACAGACTCAACTGTTGACCAAAATGCGAGTTTAGCACATACCGCACCGGCTCATCATCATTCTCAAACGGAACAATGGGGATAACGGGTCCAAATTGTTCTTCTGAGTAGATCCGCATCTTCTCGTTTACCGGGTAAAGGACTGTAGGATGGAAGAACGTGCGGTCCGCAGTTCCTCCGCCAGCGTTCATAATAGAAGCTCCATGAGATAAAGCATCTTCAACTAACCCTTTTAGGTATTCTGCCTTTCCGGGCTCAGGTAAGGGTGTAAGAGAAACACCGGGCTCCCAAGGCATACCGCCTTTTAGTTTTGCAATAGCTGTGCAGAATTTGGTCATGAATGTGTCAAGAATCGTCTTGTGGACAAACAGAATTTTAAGCGCAGTACATCGCTGACCGTTGAATGATAACGTCCCGGTTACACACTCGGAGACGGCGTTGTCCAGATCAGCGTCGGGCAGAATTATGGCGGGATTCTTGGCGTCCAATCCCAGGATGGCCCTCATCCGGTGAGGTTTTGGATGAAGTTTTTTCAAATCGTTAGCGCCTTTGTTTGTTCCGATGAAGGCAAAGACATCGAGTTTCCCGGTTTCCATCAGCGCCCCCACCGTTTCCCGGCCCCGACCATAAATGATGTTAATGACGCCAGGGGGAAAGCTGTCGCGGAAAGCTTCGAGCAAGGGCCGAATAAGAAGTACCCCATACTTAGCCGGTTTGAATACAACGGTATTACCCATGATCAGCGCAGGGAAGAGTGTGGTGAAGGTTTCGTTCAATGGATAATTAAACGGCCCCATGCACAGCGCAACACCCAAGGGCACGCGACGAATTTGTCCCATGATGCCCTGCTCTTCAATGAACTTGGATGAATTCCGGTCAAGATCTTTCAGCGCCCGAATGGTATCCATGATATAATCGCACGTGCGGTCAAATTCCTTTTCTGCATCCTTTTGGGGCTTGCCGATTTCCCACATCAGCAGATTGACCACCAGAGAGCGGCGTTCGCGCATTTTGGTAAGGAACAGTTCTACACGTTCAATGCGTTCGATGACCGTCATGCTGGGCCACACACCATGCCCGAGGTCGTAAGCAGCAACGGCGGCATGGAGGGCTTGCATAGCCTCCACCGAGGTGAGCAGTGGTGTGCTTCCAATTATTTTCTGTGTGTGCCCATCTGCGACCGTCTTAATAAATACCGGACTGACCACCGGGTTAAGTTCACCTTCCCAGCGCCTCAGCTCACCATTGATCAGGTACTCGCGTTGTTCAAGGAAGGGTGGCAGTTGAGCGGAAGCAGGAATGGATTCTTGAGTAGGAAAGAAATCAAGGCTCATCTGGAAAAATTTAGTGTTAGTGTTAAAGTGATTTGGCGTTCATCATAGAAACGCCAGATGAAGTTCCGATACGCTCCGCGCCGGCTTCCAGAAGCTGAAGAGCCTGATCACGCGTCTGGATACCGCCTGAGGCCTTCACGCCAACAGCGGGAGGCAAAACAGAGCGCATCAGACGAACGTGCTCAACCGTGGCTCCAGCTGGAGCGAACCCCGTGCTTGTTTTCACAAAATCAGCCCCGGCATCTGCGCAGAGTGCACAGGCCTGTTGGATCTCTTCGTTTGAAAGGTAGGCGGTCTCTATAATTACTTTAAGCAGTGCTTCCTGATCGTGACAGGCTTTGGCGCACTTGGCGATTTCAATTTTGGTCCAGGGTATTCCGGTCTTGAACGAAGTTATGTTCCAGACGACATCTACTTCGTTTGCCCCGTTTTCAATACCGCGCTTGATTTCGTCAATCTTCGTTTCGGTCATGTTGTAGCCGAGTGGGAATCCAGCGACGGTGACGATGGCAATTGGGTCATTTCCTACCTCTCTCCTGGCGCGCTTGACCCAGAATGGGGGCACACAAATTCCAAAGAAATGATGTTCACGTGCTTCATCCACCAGCTTGTCAATTCCGCCTATGGTGAGGATCGGGCTGAGGAGCGTGTGTTCGATGTGGTGTGCTAATTCCAAGGGATGTGCTGACTGTGTCTACCTACGATATTACAAAAAGATTTGATTCTTCCCCCGCGCGGTTGCCGGTTAACTCAATGGTAGATTCCACAGACCTTCCAATACTTTAGCTTTCCTGGTTTGCGAATTTTTGGAGATAATTTGTGGCAAAAGCGGTGATTATTGCACTATCTTCTTGTAGTAGCGCACTTGACAATTCGACGTGTTTTCTTTTTCGCAGAACCCCATGCCATTGACCCCCAAGCAATCGTCAGTAAAAAGGTAACACGGAAAAACCCAGTCAACATGCGCTAAAGATGGCGAGGCTTGTTAGGTAGCTGACGCGGGTATGGACAAAAATCAGTGCCGTATCCCGCATTCGCTGCAATAGCGCATCTTGTTGGGGGACCTGCGTTTGGGCATTTTCTTGTGACCTAAATGGCGATGATCCGCAAACTGGGGTCGAGAGAGGTACTTGAGAATTCTCTGTTTTTCTTTTGCGGCTTGCTCAACGCGTTCATAAAATTCATACTGAGCCGTATGTTGCACCTTCTGTTTTTTCCATTTGATTGCCTTGATGTGCCGCGGGCTATGGACGCCTTGTTTACGCCCAGGTTCACGGGAACTGGGCAACTCAGTTTGTGCCCCGGCCAGAGTGATCATAAATTGCGCGGCAAGTAGACAAAAAAGGCGTAGGTGTTTCATCGTCCATTGTAAACGAATAGCGACCGAAAGAAATTGTACTTGAGGAATACCTTGAGGCTATTGGCCTTTGGTTCTTACCTTTTGGCCTGGCAAAACAGGAAATCAGATGAAGGAAGGGTTGATCTTTCCTACCACTCCAGAGGCCAATAGCTAAGACCCAAAAGCAGCTCAGCTACTCTTTGCCTCAAGCATGCTCTGCTGCCTCCGATATACCCAAGGTGGAATAGGGTTGGCTTCCTGCCATAAACCAAGATTTTTTTGACGGGCTTCATCTTTTAGCGTTTCCAATTCCGGGATAGCAGCTTTTTCTGATGTCCACGCAAGCCCAGCCTTTATCAATTCATGACGCGGATCAGGAGCCCCATCAATGCGGATTTCGCCAAGGTGGTTTCCGGCCCGATCTTTCCCATAGAAAACAATGGTGACCGCCTTGTTCAACAAGAGACGCTCCAGCATTTTCTTTGATTGCTCGGAATAGTGTTGACCGGGTTCAGGGCTTTCTATGCCGTGAAGCAGTATTTTGTACTCTTCGCGATCAGGGGTTCGGATTAGAATGGTGTTTCCATCGATCACTTCGTTTACTAAACCGTGGATTTTTTCCTCAGCAAAGGAAGGTTTGACAAGGAAGGAGACAACAAGTAATAGCGCATATTTCATACAATAAGAATTAGCTAATCAAAGATGTGCCAGGTTCAGTTATCATTAACCACCGAGAGAGGATGTCCCTTTCGTATGTATGATTTTGCGTGGGATTGCTGAAATCCGAGGAAATGAATACCGAATAGCTAATTTTGATCGCTGCGCGCTAAAGTGCCCCTTTAATACGGTCAGAGACAGACTTCAACCTTCAACATTCAGGTTTCAAAATTCATCGTTCACTACATTGGCCCGAAAAGGAACCGCAAAAGAAAATAGCCCAGAAGGCTAATAACCACGAGCACTCCAAATACCCGGGCACGGTGTTGGTAGAATTTGAAAGGAAACATTTTCATGGGTCGGCGCGTTATCCGCGAGCAAGTCGCGTGAAATTGATACCAGCGTAAAAGCCGAATAAGTAAGAATCATCGACCAATGCCCGCTGGAGGCTTTTGGGGGTCAGGGATTGGTGCCAAACGACAGTTACCGAGCAGGAAAAAAAGTGATTATCGAATACAAAAAGGTGAATAATGAAATCTCGCCAGACTCGTCAACATTCCTATACTCACTATTCATCTTCTACAAGTGGATAACTTCCCCATATGCAGCCGCTGCCGCTTCCATAATCGCTTCGCTCATCGTTGGGTGAGGATGAATTGACTTGATAATCTCATGGCCGGTGGTTTCCAGTTTTCTGGCCACAACAACTTCCGCAATCAGCTCGGTGACATTTGCGCCAATAAAATGAGCGCCCAGCCATTCGCCATACTTGGCATCAAAAATTACTTTCACAAAACCATCGGAAGCGCCGGCGGCCTTTGCCTTGCCAGAGGCCGTAAAGGGAAACTTGCCGACTTTGATCTGATAGCCCGCTTTCTTTGCCGCCTCCTCCGTATAGCCAACGGAAGCAATCTCAGGTGAGCAATAGGTGCAACCCGGGATGTTATTGTAATTAATAGGTTCGGGTTTCTTGCCTGCGATATTCTCGACGCAAACAATTCCCTCCGCAGAAGCAACGTGTGCGAGCGCGGGGCCACGGGTAATGTCCCCGATAGCGTAAACGCCTGGTACGTTGGTTTTTCCAAAGTCATCCACGCTTACCTTGCCCTTATCGGTTTTCACGCCAACGTCTTCCAAGCCCAGGTTCTCCAGATTGGTCGTGACGCCCACGGCCGAGAGAACAATGTCCGTTTCAATTTTTATTTCACCATTCGGCGTTTTCACCGTAACAACACATCCGGCACCGGAGGTATCGACTTTAATTACTTCAGAGTTGACATGAATGGTCATGCCTGCCTTCTTGAATGACTTCTCCAGGGCCTTTGAAATTTCTTCATCTTCTACCGGAACAATGCGCGGAAGGAACTCCACAATGGTCACTTCAGTGCCGATGGTGTTGTAGAAATAAGCGAACTCCGCGCCAATGGCACCTGAGCCGACTACGAGCATCCGGTGAGGTCGCTTGGGCAGCACCATGGCTTCACGGTATCCGATAATTTTCTTGCCGTCAATTTTCATTGACGGTAATTCCCTGGATCGCCCACCCGTAGCAACAATAATATGCTTGGCTTCGTAGTCTGTTTTTTTTCCGGCTACGTCCGTTACTTCAACCTTCCCACCTTTTTTCAACTTTCCGTGGCCAATCAGCTGTTCGATCTTATTCTTCTTAAAAAGAAACTGTACACCTTTACTCATGCCGGCGGCGACATCCCTACTGCGCTTAACCATCGCGGCCATGTCAGGTGTAGCCTCTTTGACCTGGATTCCATAGTCCGCTGCATGTTGCAAGTATTCAAAGACGTTGGCGCTCTTGAGCAAGGCCTTGGTAGGAATACATCCCCAGTTAAGACAGATGCCACCTAGCTCTGCTTTCTCCACTACGGCCACTTTCATGCCCAGCTGCGATGCCCGGATAGCGGCCACATAGCCGCCAGGGCCGGAGCCGATTACGATAAGGTCAAAATTTGCCATACAATCGTTAATGTTTCGGTCAAAGATAGCCGTGAAACGGATCAAATGAAAAACGCTATTTTTACCCGATAACTGAATTTTTAGAACCCAAAATCCAATACGGAATGAAACTTCTTCAGAATAAAACAGCCTTGGTCACCGGCGCATCAAAAGGGATTGGTCGGAGCATTGCCATTCGTTTTGCGGAACAAGGCGCCAATGTTGCCTTCACCTACTTGTCTAGCGTTGAACAGGGACTCGTGCTCGAGGCTGAACTTGCCGCCAAAGGTGTGAAAGCAAAAGGTTACCGTTCTGACGCCTCGGATTTTGGCCAGGCCGACAAGCTGA
>JANNAZ010000431.1:0-7815 GCA_031384895.1 Cyclobacteriaceae bacterium
CTTCCTATGCCGCGATCGTGCCCATGCTGATCGCTACGGTGTACCAAAGGCAAGGGAATGACGATGAACTCCTGAAGTATGCCGAACCTGTGTTTGATCGGGAGGGTGTTGCTTCCCTGGATGAGCTTTCTTTGCTGACAGCGGAGGCCTTATTTCGGAAAGGGGATTACGCAAAGTGTCTTCCTCGCTATGAATCGTACCTGGAAGGTCATGAAAATGCAAATCGATCTATATTATATCGCGCCGGATATGCTGCCTGGTCTTCATCCAATGATCTACTCGCTTTATCCTACCTGAAACGGTCTGCTTCGGATGTCGATTCGGTCGGTATGTATGCTTCCTATCTCCTGGGAACGGTCTATCTGAGACGTCAGGAGAAGCCTTTGGCTCTTACAGCCTTCGAGACATCTAAAAAATTCAAGAAGGATCCCCGGCTGGCCGAAGAAAGTTTGGTCCTGTCAGCCAAAATTAATTATGAAATGGGAAAACCCGATGTCGCGATTCAGGAGTTTGAATCGGTGCTCGTACTTTATCCAGGATCTCCCCACACCGCAGAGATTAAGGAACTTTTGTCGCAAGCGTATGTCAATGCCAACAACGTCAATAAGGCAATCGAGTACATTGAATCTATGCCGCACCGCACGACTGCCGTTGACCAGGCGTATCAGAAGGCCACCTACTTGAAAGGAACCGAACTGTTCAACAAAGAGGACTATGCATCCAGTGCAGCGTTCTTTGAAAAGTCATTGGAGTTCTCGCTAGATCAACGGTTAGCTGCGGAAGCAAGTTATTGGCTGGCAGAAACATATTCTATTGGCAGGAAATTTGAGCAGGCGGTGCCCTACTATGAGCGGGCACTGTCGGAAAACGGAATATCAAATGAACTCGTTTCATCCATCCGCTATGGGTTAGGGTATACCCGATATAACCTAAAGCAGTATGATAAAGCCCTCGTTAGCTTCAAAGAGTTTGCATCGCGGGGAACCAACGATACCAACTTCCCAGATGGCGTACTGCGAATGGCTGATTGCCAATATGTACTGAAGTTGTATGCGGAGGCGCTGACTTCTTATCGACAGGTTATACTTCTTAAATCAATCGATAGTGAATATGCCCATATGCAAGTTGGGCTAATTTTAGGCATACAGCGCCACTATTCAGAGGCTGAGGTGGAGCTCAGACTGGTAGCAAAAAATCAAGATTCTCGCTATGCTGAAGAGGCACTATTCCAACTGGGCCAACTTGATTTGGAGCAAAGTAAATATGCGTCTGCCGTCAATCACTTTACCGCCCTCATCAATTCATCCAAGGCTAACCGGTTTGTTCCCTATGCCCTCAGCCGTCGCGCGGCGGCCAATTACAACCTGAAGAATTATACTCAAACTGCTGACGACTACATTGCCGTTGTTGAAAAATACCCTTCCCACCAGGTAGCACAGGATTTGCTGCTGCCTTTGCAAGAGGCTCTTCGCTTCTCGGACCGGTCTACCGAGTTTGACAAGTACCTGGCTCGCTTCAAGCAAGCAAATCCTGAGGCGAAAGGGATAGAAGGTGTCGAATTTGAAAGTGCGAAGAGCTACTACTTTAATCAACAATATCAGAAGGCGATTGAGAGCCTTTCAGCCTTTGGAACAAATTACCCGGAGAGCTTACATGCGCCTGAAGCCAAGTATTATGAGGCAGAGTCGTATTACCGGTTGAAAGATTTTAAACAATCGTTGACGCTGCACAAGCAGATTTCTCTTGACCCGGCATTTTCCTTGATAAGCAAAGTGATTGCCCGGGTTGCAGAACTCGAGTTCAAGTTACAACAGTATGATCAGGCGATAACCTCGTTCAAACAGTTGGCGAGATTAGCGACAAACAAGAAAGAGGAGCATACCGCGCTCAACGGCTTAATGGAATCGTTTTACTGGCTGGTGCAATATGATTCAGCCGATGCCTATGCGCGCCGCATTCAGCAATTGGGAAGTGTCAATGCAAGTGCGCACAGCAAGTCATCACTTTTCCTCGGTAAGAGTGCGAAAGCAAGAGGGGATTATGAAACCGCTCAGGACGAGTTTCTGGCCACAATAAATGCCGCTCAGGATGAGTATGGAGCAGAGGCCAAATACCTGTTAGCTGAAATTTTTTATTTGAAAGGAGACAACACGCCTTGCTATGAGACCTTGATTTCCCTTAACCGGGATTTTGCTGCTTACGATGATTGGGTAGGAAAATCCTTTCTGCTTTTGGCAGACAACTACGTAGCCACAGGCGAGGTATTTCAAGCGAAGGCAACATTAAAGTCCTTGATTGAGAATTTCCCCAAGACAGAGGTGCGTGATTTGGCAAAAGAAAAACTCAAGGCCATTGAGCTCAAGGAGCAGAAGAAAAATGAGGATATTAAAAACGACTCAACGGATCATAAGAAATGAAAAGGTTTGTCTGTTGCATCCTGACTATTCTTCCGCGGCTTCTGTTGCTGGTTGCTATTGCGTTTGTGGGTAGGCCTGCCTTCGGTCAGGAGCAGTGGGAGAAGGTAGGAGAAGGGGAGATCAAGGATTTGGAGATTGAAATGACCAAAGAACGACAGTTGGTATTGCCCAGAGCTGACCGTTACTTCGAAAAGGTCCCACCCAGACCTTTTGAGCCAATTGTACCGGCTATCACGTACGACGTCAAGATGTTATCTTTTGTATCGCCAAACTACTCAGCGGTAATACGGCCGCTCAGGCTAAGGCAGGAAGAACTTTCCAAGTTGTATGGCAATTACTTAAGTGGTGGCATTGGAAATTACTCCTCTTTCTTTGTCGAGGGCAGCATGGCTACAAAGCGTGATCGGAGTAAGGTGCTCGGAGCTGATTTTTCCTGGAGAGGCTTCGGCAATGGGCCTGTCGATGGTGACCATTCAGCCAGCTCGGCAACTCGGCTCACCCTGTTTGGCAAAAAGGTGACGGAATCCGTGATCACAACCGGCGACCTGAATTATAACAACAAACGGGCCTACTTCTACGGATTCCTGCCTGGCACCGATGTGGACCGGGAAAAATTGAAACAGGTTTACGAGACCATCTCTGCTAACGTCGCAATTGAAAATTCAGCGAAGGGAGATTTCAATTATCGGGTGATGGGCGGATACAGCTTTCTGCGCGACTCCTATGCTGCATCAGAAGGCGAACTGTCTCTTGGGTTTACATCGGATTATGCATTGAAAGGGGGTGACCGCTTGACCTTGGGCCTCGATGTTTTCCTAATTAATCGGAAAGACTCACTCTATTCACAAAACAGAAACTTAATCCGGGTTCAGTCAACTTATGAATTTGTGCCATTGGAAAACCTTATCGTCAAAGCGGGATTCAACTTGGCGCTAACCAACGACACCTATCCGGATGCTGGTAGTCTACACGTTTATCCGCATGTGACGGGTCGATATGCTGCCAGCAAGCAAGTGACTTTTTATGCTACCCTTTCTGGAAACATGGACAAAGTAAATCTCCACACGTTATCTGCAGAAAATCCGTGGCTGAACTCTAATAACATCATGACACACACCAACAGGCCTTGGGAGGTCGACGGGGGTATGGAAGGCGCCTTGGGAAATAAATTGACTACGCGGTTTGGTGTATCCTACGCCAGTCTGAAGAATCTCTATTTTTATCAGAATGTGCGCGATGGATTTGATCCTTCGGGGCAGCCGGTAGGCATCCTGTTTGATAAGTTTGATTTGGTATATGACAAAACCACCGGACGGTTCAATCCCTATGGGGAGGCCACCTATACCCACTCAGACGTTTTTAATGTGGCCTTCCGCTTCGACTATTTTCAATACACTACCGAAGCGATTGCCCAGCCTTGGCACCGACCTTCGTACCGGGGTGACTTGCAGATCCGATACAACTTGTATGATAAGATATTTCTGCAGGCAGGAATTGTCGCACAGGGGGGGATGAAGGCCCTTGATCCAGGAAATGGGATGACAGTTGCCTTGGATCCAGCCATGGACCTGAACATTCGTGGCAGGTATTTCTTCTCAAAGCAAATTTCCGCCTTTGTTCATTTGGATAATCTATTGGCTAACCAATATCCCTTATACCTGAGTTACCCGGCACGCGGGTTCCAGGCGTTGATTGGGGCAAGTTGGAGTTTCTAGGAGATGAATGGACTTGGTATTTATTATGAATTTTAGGTTATTTTTGTTTAGCATTTGGAACACTAACCCCTACGACCATGGCCCGCAAGGAATCCGACGATGATCAGGTAAATGAAGAGAAGTCAAATGGTTCTGAAGATAACTTTGGTTTGCCTGAGGTTGAATTCAAGCCGCTGCAAGAAACGGTAGAGAACAAAGTACTGCAAGAAGAGTCTGGTGGCGATGCGCCGACTGGCCAGGACCCCATGCCCCCCGCCGATACATACGATGCGTATGCCGTGGATGACGCCAAGTCGAAGGCCCCGGTCATTTTGACGGTGGTGATCGTGCTTGTGGTGGCCATTGCCGGCTACCTTATTTACAATTTTGTCTATATCCCAAGGGCCGAAGAGAAGGCTAAGCAGGAGCAATTGGCAAAACAGGAAATTCAGCGCAAGAAGGAAGAAGCTGCTCGTGTGGCCACAGCAAAAGCTGCAGAAGAGCAACGTCAACGAGAAGAAGCGCTGGCAAATGCAAAGCCGGCAGTTGGGACCATTGAGATACTAAGTGGGAGAACAAAACGTTATTATGTTGTCGTCACGAGCGATATCGACGACGACCTGTTAATGGACTACGCGAAAAAACTGAGCACTACCGGGGTAAGTACCAAGGTCATTCCTCCGTTTGGCGGCAAAAAGTTTCATCGTTTGGCCATTGCCGATCATGAAACATTTGCCCTGGCACAAGCTGCGGCGGACGCGGTAAAAGGAACGTATGGAAATGGAGTTTGGGTCATCAAGTATTGAGTGAATTTTTTGTGACTTTTGTTTTGGCCTGATTTTAGCATTGGTTCTATAACATTTTTTAAACTATGATTCTAGCCCAAATTGTTGCGCCAACCGGTGCGCCGGAAACCTCTCTCTCTGTAATCGAACTTGCAGTCAAGGGCGGGTTCATGATGATACCGATCGTGCTCTCCTCTTTTGTTGCGGTGTATATTTTCGTAGAGCGTGTACTTACCGTCAACAAGGCGAATAAAGACCCCGATGCGTTTATTGGAAGGATAAAGGAATTGGTCCTTAAGGGTGATATCAATGGCGCGCGCCTGCTTTGCGCCCAATTCGATAGCCCCATCGCTCGTATGATCGAGAAAGGCGTTGCACGGATTGGAAGCCCCCTCAAGAACATTGAAGCCTCTATTGAAAATGTTGCGAAAATAGAGTTGTTTAAATTGGAGAAGAACCTGTCTATCCTCGCTACCGTTTCCGGAGCAGCTCCTATGATGGGATTTTTGGGAACCGTTATCGGGATGGTTGAGGCCTTTATTGCGATTGCTCAGGAAGAAGGATCAGTCAGCCCCAAACTCCTCTCTTCAGGTATTTATACGGCCATGATCACTACGGTTGCCGGGCTTCTTGTGGGTATTGTAGCCTACCTTGCATACAACTACCTGGTTACCCGGGTTTCCAAAGTGGTCCACAAAATGGAGTACTCATCCATTGAGTTTATTGACTTGTTGCAGGAACCCAGATAACCCCTTCCCAGATGAACCTAAAGACCAGAAATAAGGTCGATGCCGCGTTCAGCATGGCCTCCATGACGGACTTGATTTTCCTGCTGCTAATCTTTTTTATGCTTACCTCCTCGTTTGTTACTCCTTCTGGCTTGCCGGTGAATTTGCCCACAAGCAAGGCGAGCACCATTGAGGTACAGAAGGTGTCGATCACAGTGACTAAAAACTTGCAATACTTTATCAACGATAAACGTGTGACAAAGAGCACATTAGAGGCTGAATTGAAACCTTTACTTGCTGGTTCGGGTGGTGTCGTTGTTTTGCATATTGATGAGAGTGTACCCACCAAGGAGTTGGTTTTTGTCGCAGGCATTGCAACTTCATTGGAAGCCAAGGTGACGTTGGCCACCAAACCAAAATAGGGATGGACATGCAGGAAAAGAGGAACCAACGGGTTGGAATATTGACCACAGTAGGTATTCATGCTGTTCTCTTCTTGGCGCTGTTTTTTATTGTTGCTTGGCGAGCACCAGATCCTCCATTGCCCGAGTATGGCATTGAACTAAACTTTGGATTGGATGACCAGGGATCAGGAGACGTGCAGCCCGATCAACCCGTTGGAGAAAATGGGGAATCAACCGAAGCAGCGACGACTGACCAGCCTGCGAACGCTGATCCAACTGAAGTTGTTGAAGACGTGAAAGAACCCGTCGCGGAGAAAATCATCGAGCAGGCAGTGTCGAAGGTGGAAAGCCCAATAACTGCAAAGGAGAAGCAGTCGACCACGGCCACACTGGAAGCCAAGAAGAAGGAATCAACACCGAAAAAGACTGAAGCAACTGAGACAACTAAAGATATTTCCAAAGTTGTTGCTCCAACCGAGGTACCTAAAAAGGGAGAGCCTGGTAGCCAAGGTGATAATGTGAACAAGACCGGCGATAAGGGTAGTGCTGAGGGAAAACTCAATGCCAATGCGCTATACGGGACCCCAGGTGGGGGCGGAGGAGGTACCGGGATGAATCTGCAGATGTCGGGATGGGCTTGGGCAGATCAGCCGACATTGCCGGAATTGCCAGACAATGAGAATGGTCGTGTCTTGTTTGAAATCGAGTGTGATGAGAATGGTGACATTACTGGCATCACGACGCTGGAGCGAACCCTAAGCCCGCGAGCAGAACAATTGCTTAAGGATGTCATTCGAAAGAACTCGCTTGTGCGAACAACCTCCGGTGGGAAAGTACCTGAACGTTCAAAGGGCAGGATTGTCTTTGTGTTAAAAACGAAGTAGAGACTATCCCTTCGTCTTGTAGAGATTCATTGCAATTTGCTCGGTAAGCTGCTTGGGAACAATTTCAGCAAGTTTAGCGCTGATCCAATTCGTAAACCCGGGTATGATTTCAGCCTTTCCGGCGAACATGCCATCAATGGCTACCTTGGCGACAGCCTCAGGCTCCATACTGAATTTCTCCGCGCGCTCCTTTATCATTCCCAGATTCGCCCGGTCAATGAACCCTGTGCTCGTAGGCCCAGGACTCAGGCAAGAGACTGAAATGCTCGTCCCTTTTAATTCCCATTTTAGACCTCGGCTAAGCAACAATACAAAGGCCTTAGTGGCTGCATAGGTGGCCAGCGTGGGAACTGCCTGATAGGCTGCAGTGCTTGAGACATTCAAAATGAATGCCTTGGGCTGTCTTTCCAATACAGGCAGGAAGGACTTGCACAGCTCTGCCAGTGTCACCATGTTCAATTGGATCATACCGCTAAACTCTTCATCCGGAAGCTGTCGGAGAGGACCCCAGGATCCAAATCCTGCATTGTTGATAAGGATATCTACAGGTGCATCCTGTTGATCCGCCCATGCCTTTACCAGTTTGGCTGCGCCCGTGTTCGCCAGATCGATGGCCAAGTAGTCTGCGGCAACAGCATAATTCTGCCTGAGGTATTCACAATTCTTCTTGAGGAGTTCTTCCGAACGGGCTACTAGCAGAACGTCATGTTTGCGGGCTGCCAATTCTTTGGCAAGAGCTAAGCCGATTCCTCCGCTAGCTCCCGTGATCAGCGCATAGGCCATCCTATTTGTCCGTTATGGACTGAAATCGCTGATATAAGAGCGGTTTGCTGTCTTCGTTGCGTGGCATGTATTTGCCCGAAATGATTGGGATATACATCACACGGCGACGGCTTTGTTCAC
>JANNAZ010000442.1:0-1975 GCA_031384895.1 Cyclobacteriaceae bacterium
CCTATGATGTTCCTCTTGCATGTCAATATAGTGCCGGAGCGAATCGAGATCACGCTCACTAACCGAAACACCGTAGTATGCATCCTGCCATTCAAACCGCGGGCCGGAAAGCTGATTCTTATTAATCCAGAAAGATGACTCTCCTTTCATAAGTTGAATAACTTTGGCAAGTGTCTGATCATTGCCCAGCGCAAGCAGCGCATGGGCATGGTCTACATAGCCATTGATTCGATCGATATGAATACCTTTCTTCTTTCCATTATGAAAGATGTGATCAAAGACGGCAGCTCTGATATTGTCAAGGAGTAAGGGCTGACGATTTTTCGTGGCCCATACGGCGTGTATCCAAACTCTGACGAAAGGCATAGCGAGGGTTTGGGCTAAAGCCCATTTTATTTTTGAGCCCTCATCCCGACCTATCCGGAAGAAAAGGAACTATCCGCTAATGTATGATCGGAGAATTGCTTTTTGCATGTTAAGCACCACCGGTTTTCCAGACAATTGCATTGAGCTGGCAAATAATTTTTGGGCTAAAGCTCGATTTGTTTTGATTTCCTCATCCAGACCCTAAGGACACTGCAAGCCTGAAAAATTTCAACCCTCAATAAGGGGAAGTTTGTGCACTTGCGCTTTCAGCATTTTGCCGCGTACATCAATATAGATGTCAGTACCTGACTTGGAGTATTCCGTTGCAACATAACCTAACCCGATGCCGATGCTCAGCAGGGGAGACTGGGTGCCTGACGTCACTTTTCCAATGGCTTTGCCGGCGGCATCTTTGATGATATAGTCATGGCGGGGAATCCCCCGGTCAATCATTCGGAAACCAACCAGTTTTTTCTTGACGCCAGCTTCTTTTTGCACCTTGAGGTTTGAGGAGTTAGTAAACTCCTTGGTGAATTTTGTAATCCAACCCAGGCCAGCCTCGAGGGGAGACGTTGTGTCGTCAATATCGTTTCCGTAAAGACAAAAACCCATCTCCAGCCGGAGGGTGTCTCTGGCGCCAAGCCCGATGGGTTTGATATTTTCCGCTCTACCAGCTTCGAAAATTGCATTCCAGGTTTTTTCGGCTGCGTCTTTGTGAACGTAGATTTCAAATCCCCCAGCGCCGGTATAGCCCGTATTACTGATGACGACATCCGAAGTCCCGGCAAATGAACCGACGGCAAAATGGTAGTATTTGATTGTAGACAGATCCACTGAGGTTAGTTTCTGAAGGATCCCCGCTGCCTTCGGCCCTTGGATAGCAAAAAGGCATATATCATCAGAGATGTCTTTCATATCTGCTCCCTCGGTATTGAACCGTGAAATCCAATTCCAGTCTTTGTCTATGTTCGAAGCGTTAACGACAATCAAGTAGTCATTCTCTTTCTTCTTGTACACAATCAGGTCGTCCACTATGCCGCCTGTTTCATTGGGCAAGCAGGAATATTGTGCCTGGCCATCGACCAGCTTGCTGGCATCGTTGCTTGTGACCCGCTGAATGAGATCCAGGGCCTTGGGGCCGCGAACTGTGAATTCTCCCATGTGCGAAACATCAAAGACACCAACGCTATTTCTCACAGCCATGTGCTCCTCAATATCCGAACTGTAACGAACGGGCATCAGGTAGCCGGCGAAGGGCACCATTTTGGCACCAAGTTTTTCATGAAGATTCTCCAGGGGTACATGTTTTATTTCCATACAGCGTTGGCTAAGGTGCGCAAAGGTAAAGAATGCGCCTCATTGAAGAAGCAGGCCTGCCAACTGATTTTCATCAATGTACTTTCGAAAGGCAGCAGGAGAAAGGATTCCCTGAAGCGTCTCCAGGGCATTGACGGCATACGGATCGAAACCTCGCGCAAGGGCGACGGGTACATAGGCCTTGAGCAGCTTCACGGATTTTGGATTCACCTGGAGCGCATCAGCAAGTAGGGCGTATGATTTTCGGGTGTCGCGCTTAAAGAATTGTGCGGCGGCGACAAGCCCTTCGTCG
>JANNAZ010000007.1:0-3088 GCA_031384895.1 Cyclobacteriaceae bacterium
TGTGCCTGATCTTCCTTGAGGATATCTGCCTGCACTGTTCCCCGAACTTGGGTCAGCGTCTCAATCTTAATGCGTTCGTAAACATCCTTAGGTAACACCTGATCACCCGTGACGCCAAGAAGAAGTAGTCCGAGGCCATCATTGCCTTTGGGCAAAGGACCCTGGTAGGCTGGAGGTATTGCCTTTTTCTGTGTAAACAGATCAGCAATCTTCTTTTTTACTTCTGCCTCCATTCCCTGCTTGCGAATGTAAAGCTCGCACTGCTGATCAATGGCAGCATTCATGAAGTATGCCAGCAGCATGGGCGCAGGCCCGTTGATGGTCATGGATACCGAAGTCTTTGGATCGGTCAGATTGAATCCGCTATAAAGTTTCTTCGCATCGTCGAGACAACAGATGCTCACGCCCGAGTTGCCAATCTTTCCATATATGTCTGGCCGGAAGTCGGGATCGTTGCCATATAGCGTCACCGAGTCAAAGGCGGTAGATAATCTTTTCGCAGGCGTGGCGAAACTCACATAATGAAATCGGCGGTTGGTGCGTTCCGGGCCGCCTTCACCCGCGAACATCCGGGTAGGGTCTTCGCCCTCCCGCTTGAAGGGATAAATCCCGGACGTGTACGGAAATTCCCCCGGGACATTTTCTTGCAAGACCCAGCGTAGCAGGTCGCCCCAGGCTTTGTATTTCGGTAAGGATATTTTAGGAACCTGGAGATGGGAGAGGGACTCGGTATGGGTCTTGATCCCGATCTCTTTGTCACGGACCTTGAACTTAAAAACAGGTCCTTTGTACTTCTTTACCTTCTCCTGCCATTCCTCGGCAACCAATTTCCAGTTGCGCGGATCCAGGTTTAACTTTTGCTTTTCGAATTCTTGTTTGAGGGTTTTGCGTGTGCCTTCGTCACTGAGGCTCTCAATCGTCAGCTGGATCGCATAGAGACGCTGCGCTGTCTCCGCTTGTGTATTCACCCATTGATCATACTGCCGGTTGTTCTCAGAAATTTCGCTTAGGTAGCGCGTGCGGTGGGGAGGGATCACAAAGATTTTCTCTGACATTTCGCGCGTCACCTGGAAGTTGGATTTGATCGGTGCTTTTGCTTTGGCGATCAATGTATCGATGATGTGCTTGTAAAGTTGGTTGGTACCCGGGTCGTTGAACTGGGAAGCGATCGTGCCGAAGACTGGCATGTCTTCCGGTTTCTTGTCCCAGAGCCCGTGATTGCGCTGATATTGTTTCTTCACATCACGCAATGCATCGAGTGCACCGCGCTTGTCGAACTTGTTAAGTGCGATGACATCGGCAAAATCCAGCATGTCAATCTTCTCCAACTGCGTGGCGGCGCCGTACTCTGGCGTCATCACGTATAATGACACGTCGCTGTGGTCCAGAATTTCCGTGTCGCTCTGGCCGATGCCTGAAGTCTCCAGGATAATCAAATCAAACTTGGCGGCCTTCATGATCTGGATGGCATCTTTTACATAAGCAGAAAGTGCGAGGTTCGACTGGCGTGTGGCCAGGGACCGCATAAAGACGCGGTTATTGTTGATGGCGTTCATCCGGATGCGGTCGCCAAGCAACGCACCGCCGGTCTTGCGTTTGGAAGGATCCACAGAGACGAGCGCGATGGTCTTGTCACGCTGATCAAAGAGGAACCGCCTGACGATCTCATCCACCATCGATGACTTTCCGGCACCGCCAGTACCAGTAATTCCAAGAACGGGAACATGAGCGGCCGTTGCCATGGACTGAACCTTCTGGAAGGTTGCCGTATGTTTTGCTGAATAATTCTCCGCTGCCGAAATCAGCCGCGCAATGGCCAGCGGGTTCTTCTTCTCCAGTCCGGAAAGTTCATCGGTGAGCGTTTCGCCCAGCGGATAATCGCTGCGTTGCACGAGGTCGTTGATCATTCCCTGCAGGCCCATGGCCCTGCCGTCATCTGGAGAATAAATTTTGGTGATGCCGTATGCTTCGAGTTCTTTGATTTCATCGGGAAGGATAACACCTCCACCTCCGGCAAAAATCTTGATATGTCCAGCTCCTTTCTCCTGGAGAAGGTCATGCATGTACTTGAAGTATTCTGTATGCCCGCCCTGGTAGCTTGTCATTGCGATAGCCTGGGCATCTTCCTGGATCGCCGTATTGACGACCTCTTCTACACTTCGGTCGTGGCCCAAGTGGATGACTTCGCACCCGGTCGCCTGGATGATGCGCCGCATGATATTGATGGCTGCATCGTGTCCGTCAAACAGACTGGCAGCAGTTACGATGCGAACCTTATTTTTAGGCTTATACGGTTCCGGGGCCTGGTGCCCTCCAAGATTCTTTTTTTCGGTCTTTTCGGTGGTCGTCGTCTGTTCGCTCATGTGGTAAAAGTACGCATTAGGTCTGAAATTGAAGGAAGGGGAGCGGTCGGCTATTGGCAATTTGCCGTTGGCAGCCTGAGTCAAATCTAAGGATCTGTATCCGAAGCCAATTGACCCTTCAACCAGCTAATAGCCAACAGTTTCTTCTAACGCAGCTTTCTCTGTAATGCCCAAAACTCCCTTCCATATGACACAAATATCTCTTCTCCTTTGTTGATGCCGCATGTCGCTTCGATGTAGCAGCGATCTCCATAGATAAGATACTCCGCATTGTTGCGCAGTCCAGGTACGCGGGTGAGACCCATGGCGTCGTTGGCATACCGGCCCTTTGCGGACAGGGTTGGTAGGGCGTCGATAGCGATGGTTCGGCTCAGCCGAAGGAGGTAGCCGTTGTAGCCGTCCAGGTGCTTGACATCCTTCCATTTCCTTTTGCGGCCCTTGTACTCTACGATGCGGTCGCCTTTCTTGATATCGACACGCGTGAACAGGCCTTTGCCGGAGTTGGGCAGAAGAGAGGGGTTGATGATGAGGTGTTTGTTGGGGAGCAAGGTTGAGGGTTCAGAGTTTAAAGTTCAAGGTTCAAGGTTATTACTGTCCGGGTAAAATCCAGAAGCCCAGAAAAGGCAAGTTAGTTTAATGTGGGCTTGGTTTTTTTGGTCTATTCAAAAAGAGGATGCTATCCTGAGAGGTTGATTTTGAGCTGGTAAGGCTGTAGAGTACTGTGG
>JANNAZ010000028.1:0-11795 GCA_031384895.1 Cyclobacteriaceae bacterium
CCTATGACGCGAACCATCGGCGAAGGAAAACGAGTGGTTGAGGCGATGGAGCAATATGGCCGTATGTTCAGGCTAAATACCTGGTTCAGATTCAACGATAACTTTTATGGCATGGGCACCACGGTGAAGCCGCTGAAAAAATTGGTGGACAGCGGCATACTGGGCTGGCCGCTGAAAGTAACAATAAGCGGAGTCACCGGATTCAATTGGAAGTTTTACTGGGTGGGAAAAACACACCTCGAGTCCATGCCCGTGCCACCCGAACTTGACTATGATATGTGGCTGGGTCCAGCTCCCTATAAACCCTATAATGCGCATCGGGTTCACGGCACATTCCGCGGCTATTGGGATTATGACGGCGGCGGCCTTGGGGATATGGGCCAACACTATATTGATCCCGTCCAGTATTTTCTGGGTAAGGATGATACCAGCCCGGTTCGCGTGGATGTTGATACGCCCCAGCAGCACGATGATGCCGTAGGGACCTGGCGTAGGATTGAGTTCACCTATGCCGATGGCTGCAAGATTATCTTGGATGGAGAAAACAAAGACGCGCAGGTGCCCTACATCGAGGGACCCAAAGGAAAAATCTACCGGGGCTTCAAGTCGGACATTCCAAACCTCATGGCATTCCTGGATACCATCCCCGAGCCACCGACACAGTTGGAGACATTCGCAGATTCCGTCAGGTCAAGGAAGAAGTTCGCGTTGAACGAACGGAATGCCCACCGGTCCAGCACGATTGTGAACATGGGAAAAATCGCTCTGCAACTCGGCCGCTCGCTCCAGTTTGACCCTGTCAAACAGGAGTTTATTAACGACGAAGCGGCAAATCGTTTAGTTAATCAGCCCATGCGCGGCCCCTGGAAACTTTAGCCTGAATCATCCACATGATACAAATCACCCGTCGATATATTTTTCTTCTTGCTTTTGTCCTCGGGACCTTGACGGGCAATGCCCAGGAAACAAGAACCGTTGCCACACGAATCGCGGACACGTTTGCGCGTCTTCCAGCGAATGACTCCCGAATAGCCGAAGTGCTATTCCTGGACTTGATCCAACTTGGTGATGAAGGCTTGGCCATGTTGACCAATGGGGTCCGTCCTGCTAGCGATGCACAAGGACTCCCGCACCGCTATGCCGTCGCGCTGTTAACTCACTACGCTGTGAGTCCTGTCGACAAAGCAAAAGTCGAAGTGGCCTATTTGGCCGCCCTGGCAAAGGCTACCAACCCCGATGTGAAAATTTATTTCATCGAGAACCTTGCTCTCGTTGGGTCTGATAAGTCCGTAACACCATTGACATTGACACTTCAGGACCCTGCTCTTGCTGCCACCGCCATAGGTGCGCTCGAGGCAATTGGTTCAAAGCAAGCAAGTGATGCGCTCCGCTTAAGTCTTTCAAGCGCCCCGGCAGAGACGCAGCGAATCGTGAAGGCCCTCGGCCGCATCCGGGATGTTAATTCCGTTGAAGCAATCACAAAGTTGGTGAAGACCGACAAGGTCGAGCTCAAGCGGCAAGCGCTGTGGGCGCTAGCCTTGATTGCCGATGCAAGTTCTCAGCAAGTACTGGTTGACCAGGCCAGATCGGTAAACTTTAAATCAGATCCTGCCGGATCTATGGAAGCTCTTCTTGAGTACATGAACAGACGGCCGGGAGATCCGACCCTTCAAAAAATCATTCTCGATAATACGCTCTCTCCTGATCAGCAGCACTTCCGGCTCGTTGTACTGCTGAATTTCGTAACCAGCGACCCTGTGGCATCTCAGAAATTCCTGGTCAAGGAATTAAACCGCTTCGATGCAGAATATCGTCGCGAGGCCTTGAAGCGGGCAGGGAAAGGAATTCAAAATGCGCAAGCAAGAGAAGGATGGATAAAACAATATCAAAAGTCAACCGGTGAAGTGCAGGCAGAGATTCTGCAGATGTTGGCCGATGGGAATATGGATGAAGCATTTTTGGATCGGTACCTCGTTCCTGCGTTGAGTTCAAGGAACCCCCAGGTACGAATAGTGAGCCTTCAGCAACTTGCCGCCACGCGCAAAAAGAAATACGCGAATGCGGTTGGATCATTTTTGACCAGACCGGAGAGTACGAGCGAGGAAATGCAAGAAGCAAAGTCTGCGTTTCTTCAGCTTGCGGACCAGGGTCAGGTTGAGTCGCTGGCCAGGAACCTGGAACGTGCTAAGCCAATGGTCCAGGTCGCCATCCTGAAGATTCTATCGGAGCGGAGGGACGTGAAAGATTTCGCAACTGTATTTTCCTACACATCATCTGCTCAGCCAGAGGTCCGGGCTTCTGCCTTTAGTGCCTTACCCTTCGTAGCTTCCTCGAGTTCCTTGAATAACTTACTGAAACTCTTATCATCTGTACAGGCCGGGCAAGAACTAAAGGACGTTCAGCAAGCGCTAATGGCAATCGCCGGTAAGGGTACGGCTCCGGTTATGCTCGAAGCCGTGAAGCAGCAGAAACTCAAGATGCTTCCTGTGTTACCGTATATAAACGATGCGGGTTCGCTTGATATCGCAAAGTCATTGATTGAGAGCGGAGATGGGACTGAAAGAGAGGCTGCATTTAGTGCGTTGGTAAACTGGCAGAATGGCGATGCGGCGGCCACCCTGCTGGCTATTTGCCGTGATGAGAAACGCAGTGATTATCACGCAAGAGGTTTCGCTGGCTTTGTAAGGCAAGTGATGAACACGGAATGGCCGGCCGATCAGAAGCTGCTCAAACTGCGTGAAATTATGCCGCTCTCTAGTACAACAGAAGAGCGTCGTCTGATTATTCGTGAAGCAGGTAGCGCCCGGACATTCCTCGCACTGATCTTTGTGTCAGGGTACCTCGATGATCCGGAATTGAGTTCTGCAGCAAGCCGGTCCACGATGCGCCTTTCGCTCCCAACCGCCGATGCGCAACCTGGAATGACTGGTACGGAGGTACGCAAGGCTCTTGAAAAAGTGATGGGTACGCTTACCGGCCCGGATAGTCAGTATGACCGGATTGACGTGCAGACATACTTGGACAATCTACCGTACACAGAGGGGTTTGAGTCAATCTTTAATGGAAAAGACCTGACCGGTTGGAAGGGACTGGTAGAAAACCCGATCGCAAGAACGAAAATGGCGAAGGCTGAACTGGCGCAGAAGCAGGCTGTAGCCGATAAGAAGAGGGACCAATGCTGGACGGTTAAGGATGGTGTGATCTATTTCAATGGGGAGTTTGAAAATCTCTGTACGATCCGAAATTATTCTGACTTTGAGATGATCGTGGATTTCAAGATTCCCAAAGGAGGAGACAGCGGCATCTACCTCCGCGGAACACCGCAGGTTCAGATTTGGGATATCGCTCGCGTGGCGGACGGTGCCCAGGTTGGCTCAGGTGGACTGTATAATAACACCGTCAATAGAAATCCGCTGGTCGTGGCGGATAATCCCATCGGGGAGTGGAACACATTGCGAATCACGATGATTGGCGAACGTGTAACAGTCTATCTGAACGGTGTGTTGACGGTAGATAATGTGGTCATGGAGAATTATTGGGATCGCAAGCTTCCGATATTTCCTGAGGATGCCATTGAACTGCAGGCCCATGGACCCGGGACTGCGTTCCGAAATATTTATGTGCGTGAACTTCACAATAGACCTTTTGTGCTTCCCGCAGAGGAGAAAGCGCAGGGCTATGAGGTTCTCTTTGATGGCCGTGATTTGTCGAATTGGATTGGAAACAAGGTGGATTACATCGTCGAGGATCAGTGCATCGCGATCTATCCGGCAAAAGGCGGGCGAGGCAACCTGTATACAACAAAGGAGTTCTCCGACTTTATTTTCAAGTTCGAGTTTCAGTTGACCCCGGCGGCCAATAATGGCCTTGGTATACATGCACCCCTGGAAGGTGATGCGGCCTATTTGGGTAAGGAACTGCAGATTCTCGATGATGGGCACCCTGCATATGCCGGTATACAACCCTACCAGGCCCATGGTTCCGTTTACGGTGTCATTCCTGCCAAGCGCGGATTTCTAAAGCCTACCGGGGAATGGAATATGGAGGAAGTGGAGGTGAAAGGTGATCGGATAAAAATCACGCTGAATGGAACTGTCATCGTTGATGGTGACGTCAAAAAAGCTTCGGAGAATGGTACGATCGACAAACATGATCACCCAGGACTAAACCGGCACGTAGGGCATATCGGTTTTCTGGGGCACGGATCGGTGGTGCGGTTTAGAAAGATTCGGATTAAGAGTCTGGAGTAATCGAAACTGCGTCTAGAGGTAGTAGACAAACCCCAGGCTTACCGAGTTAAGGTAGAGCAAAGACTGAAATGTTTTTGAAACGGTCTTGTTCCCTTTATCATCTTCCCCTGTGAATATGGAGTAACCCAGCAAACCAATGGAAATTTCGGTGCTGAGTTTGTCAGTCATGAAATAGGAAAACCCCGGACTGATGCCAGCGCCAAATCCAGTGGTTTTGAAGTCTAGCTGAACGATACTGGTGCCGTCAAATTCATCTGCCTGGCTGTTACCGCGGCTAAAAAGAATACCTCCCTGAACGAAGAAATAAGTCGCATCACCAATCAACTTGTAATAGCGGACAGCCGGCGCGAATGAATAATCTTCCGTCCTCTCCTCAAAAGTAAATGAATTGGTGCCAACCGTGAACGGAGTAACTTTTGATGATTGCGAATACCCTGCAATCAGCAGCAGTCCCCAATGGTCCGACAGCATTTTGCCGCCGGTAATGTTGATTCCAACGGACAGGACATCTGTACTTGTATTAGATCGGCCAACCCGGGATCGATCGATCGTGGACTTGGAAAAATCAAAGTAGGAGCCAAGCAGTACTTTGCCTTTTCGGATCGACAGATCGGAGGGAGGTTCCTCTTTGGCCTCCTGGCCATTTGCGACATAGACGGTGGCAAGTACAAGCACGGAAAGCAAGGTAACCCTGACTTTAATGAACATACCGGTAAATGGGAATATGATCATGGCCGTAATTTTTTTCCCAATCTACGATTTCTGTTGCAATAATGCTGATGAAGATCAAGTGCGCAAAGCAGCAAGCCGCCTGAGCAGCGGAGGGTGGGAGTAGTGAAAAAACACGTAAGCGGGGTGAGGGAATAGATTGCTTAAACTGTCGACGGAGAGTTTCTTCAAGGCATCAGCCAGTGCCTTCCCACTGTACGTTTCCCGTGCGTAGGCATCCGCCTCAAATTCATTCTTTCGGCTATACAGACTCATCAATAGTCCAGTGATCCCACTGATTGGCGAAAAGAGTATTCCAAAGGCGAGCAGGTTCAGATGGATTGCTCCCTGGGCTCCTCCCAGTGCCATGCTCAGCTCTGAACTAAACACCATTCGCGAAAGAACGAAGAGCATAAAAAAAATCTGGACGATGGAAAGAACGTAACTGAAGACAATGTGCTTTTTCTTGAAGTGACCTACCTCATGCGCAAGGACGGCCACCAGCTCTTCGGTCGAATGATTTTGGATAAGGGTATCGTACAACACAATCTTCTTCTTTCGTCCAATCCCGGAGAAAAACGCATTGGCTTTCCGGGATCGCTTCGACCCATCCATAACGAAAATATTATCCAGCGGGAAGTTCACCTTGCTGGAGAATTCTTCAATCGCATGCTTGAGTTCGCCGGAAGCCAAGGGGGTGAGCTTGTTAAAGAGGGGTAGAATCAGGCTTGTGTAAAACATGTTTATCAGCAATACAAACACGGCTGCGATTGACCCAAACCAAATCCAGAAACCAGGACCGATCGCCTGTATAAGGTAGATCATCACAGCAAGTAGGGACCCGCCAATCAGTGCACCAAGCGCATATCCCTTGAGTTTGTCAATAACAAATGTCTTTCCCGTTGTCTTGTTAAATCCATACTTCTCTTCAATAACAAAGGTTGAGTACCATTGAAAAGGGAGGGTGATTATGTCGGATAAAATCGCCAGGATACCAAAAAAGATGAGTGCCAGGGCAATGTCGCCATGTACAAAGGGCCGAAGGAGGCCGTCGAGCATACCAAAGCCGCCGAAGATGAGCATGGCGAGGGAAAGGAATATTCCCACTCCCCCCGTGAGGAACCCAAAGCGGGTTCGTTCGCTATGATAATCCAGCGACTTCAGGTATTTATCACGGTCGTAAAAGGCTGCAACCTCTTCCGGAATCTCCTTTCGTTGCGCTTTAAGGTTCAGGTAGTCCAGAAAGGTATTGAATACATACCCAGCCCCGGTAATGCTGATCAGTAGAATGAGCAATATATCTGATGTCATCCCTAGTTCTTGACATCAAGCTCGGCTGATGCATAGGCAAAGCCGGCCCATTCGTTGGACTCAAGTATCTTCTTGTATAGTGCATTGGCCGTGTCGGCGTCGCCACGATAGGCATGCCAGTTTGCCAAGCCATATAATTTTGTCATCTCCAGCAGCGTCATTTCTGCGATGGGCTTGTTTGCATCCACCAGCTCTTCGGGCTTGATCACTCCATTGAAAAGCAATAACCGGCGGAAATACGGGTAGTCTTTATTTTCAATGTTGAAGTCAAGGACAAACGGACGGGCAACCTTGGCCGCCTTATCGGTTTCCCCCAACCGCATGTATGCGTTATATAGCCAGTCGCTGGACCCGGCAACATCGCCTCCGGCCAGCGCGGTTGCCAGGCTCTTTTCGAAAGCAAGCGCCGATTTAGCATAGTCTCTTTTCAGGAAATGATACAAGCCGATGTGATACCAAATCTGATGCTGGTATGTGGCACCCTTTTTACCTGCCGCATCATACTCGAACACCTCCGGCTCAGGGCGAATCAGTTCCTCTGCTCTCATCAAGTCAGGGATGGCGTTCTCTAACTGGCGAAGATTGATGTATCGGTGACCACGGTGCCGGAGAAGCTTATACGAATTGGGATACTTGACCAGGCCTTCTGAGTAAACCGCTACAGCCATCTTGAATTGATTGATTCCAACCTTCGATCGGCCTATGGCGATAAAGTCGTCCTCGGTTAATTCCGGCTTACTTCGAACGGCTGCAATGAGGCTGTCGCTTTTCGCAAGGGCCGTAGAGTCGGCCTGCTTGGCGTGAAGGGGTTTGCCGGAAAAAGATATAGCTTCTGGTTCCGGGGCCTGCGAGACGGATTCAGTTTCGATTTTTTTTGAAGTACAGGAAATGAGCAAGCTCAGGATGAGGATTGTTGTTATTTTTTTCATGTTGGTTATTTGAGGAGGCGGGCTATCGCGTTATCGGCTTGTTGAAAGTTGAAGGATTGTTGCTGGACATTCATCATACGCGTAATCTCATCGTTGCACAAATTGCCCAAGCTTCCTTCATGCGTGTGATGAAGGGTTTTAGAAGGTGAGAATTTTCCTTGCTCAATGTCCAGCCCAATTTGTTTGTAAGCATCCCGGAATGGGATTCCTTTGAGGACGAGTTTATTGACTTCTTCCACACTGAAGAGGAAGCGGTATTGCTCGTCGGCAAGAATATCTTCTTTCACGTTAACGCGCGACAGCATAAGGCAAGTCATCCGCAAGCAATCCTGAAGCGTGCGGAATGCGGGGAATAGCTTTTCCTTGAGCAACTGAAGGTCGCGGTGGTACCCGGAGGGAAGGTTGATAGTAAGCAAGTTGATTTCGTTTGAGATGGACTGAATGCCATTGCACTTGCCCCGAATCAGTTCAAAAACATCGGGATTCTTTTTGTGTGGCATGATGCTGGATCCCGTGGTTAATTCCTCAGCGAACTGGATGAATCCAAAATTCTGATTCATGTACAGGCAGGCGTCCATGGCCAACTTAGACAGTGTGGCTGCCACATTTCCAAGAGCCGCACTGACGATACGCTCTGTCTTGCCGCGCCCCATTTGTGCATAGACGACATTGTAATTAAGGTCGTCAAAGCCAAGCAGCTTGGTTGTCATTTTCCGATCGAGGGGAAATGATGAACCGTATCCCGCGCCGGAACCCAATGGATTTTTGTTGGTAATCCGGTAGGCGGCCTGCAGCGTGATCACATCATCCACCAGACTCTCAGCGTACGCGGCAAACCACAACCCGAAAGAAGACGGCATCGCTAATTGCAGATGCGTGTAACCAGGGAGGAATTTGTCTTTGTGTTCTTCACTTTTCTTAATCAGCAGGTCGAACAGTTCGCGAACCGCTATCATCAGTGATTGGATCTCGCTCCGGATAAACAATTTGGTATCCAACAGTACCTGGTCATTTCTCGATCTGCCGCTGTGAATCTTCTTTCCCACGTCACCCAGTGTGCGTGTGAGGATCAGTTCTACCTGTGAATGAATGTCCTCTACTCCCGCCTCCAGTTGGAAATTGCGCTCCTCAATCAACGTATAAATCTTCTTTAACTCCAGTGAAAGGATCTTGTGCTCCTGCTCCGTAAGCAGTCCAATAGATTCCAGCATATGGATATGTGCCAGTGACCCCAGCACATCGTGCCCGGCCAGATATAGATCCCAGGTAAGATCGTTGCCCGTAGTGAAGTCAGTGACTTCGTTGATCGCGTCGGAGCCTTTAGTCCAGAGTTTCATGATGGTTGCCGGTTGCCAGTTTACTGTTTCCGGTTTATTAGTTTGACTAACCAGTTTGGGCCTTTTCGATGGAGCTTTTCCAATTTACATCGACCCAGTGCGTGAATTTATTGATTCTTTTGCTTAGTGTGTCATATTTGGATTTAAGATCAGTGAATTTTGTTTCAACCTTGAACGATCCGGTTTCATAAATGAATTCAAGGTGCGTCATAGTCTCATCGCATTCTGATTGTGCATAGATCAAGTATCTGATAAAATCTGCCTTGTAGCGTCTTCTGCTGTATCCCTCTACCAGGTTAGCTGTTATTGCTTTTGAAGATCTTCGTATTTGACTCCCCTCTTCATACAATTCAAATTTGGGAAGGGTCAGCGACATCAAATGAATCTCAATGGCGAGTTTTTTGGATTCCTGATATATTTCAAGTTCGCGATAACCTTTCATTGAATTCTTCTTTAGAACCTGTATCCATTTTCCGGAGACATTCGCAGGCAACGGGCAGCTGGCAACCGGCAACTGGCAACTGGTTTCTGGGATCAAAGCAACTCAATGATACGGATATACCCCTCAATCCCCTCTTCTATTTCCCTGACATAAATAAATTCATCCGCCATGTGTGACCGTGCAGAATCACCTGGCCCCATCTTGACAGAGGGCACTGGAATAAGTGCCCGGTCAGATGTTGTAGGAGAGCCGAATAACTTTGTTCCCAATGTTTTGGCGGCTCGCACCAGCGCGTGATCTGCCGGGATACTCGACGGTTTCAGGCGGAGTGACCTCGGGGTTACTGTGCAGTGCGTGTGCTTCCTCACGATGTCCAGTACTTCATTCAAGGTGTAGGCATCGGTCACACGAATGTCTGCGGTGAATCGGGATTCGGCCGGGACCTGGTTATGCGCCTGACCCGCCTGAATGATGGTGACCGTCATCTTCACTTTGCCGAGAGCGGGAGATGTCTTTGGAAATTCAAACGTGCGAAACCATTCAATGTCCTTGAGGGCAAGATAGATCGCGTTGTTGCCTTCCTCGCGTGCTGCATGCCCCGCTTTTCCGATGGAGACACAATCCACGACGAGGAGACCTTTCTCTGATATGGCTACATCCATCCCCGTGGGCTCGCCGACGATGGCGCACGCAATGGGAGGGAGGTCTTGCATTATACTTTCGATTCCTTGCGTTCCGGAGATCTCTTCTTCGGCGGTCGCGGCGATCACCAGGTTATAGTTAAGGTTAGGGCGTTCATAGAAATAGAGGAATGCGCCGATCAACGAAACCAATGCTCCTCCGGCATCGTTGCTTCCCAATCCATAGAGTTTACCCTGTTCAATCGAGGGACTGAATGGATTCCGTGTATACCCTGGGTTGGGCTTTACGGTGTCATGATGCGAATTCAGCAAGAGAGTGGGTTTGGAAGGGTCAAAGGACTTATTGACTGCCCAGACATTGTTGCCTTTTCTTTTCGCGGGGATCGAATGCTGTTCAAAGAATGTCTCCAGGATGGAGGCTGTCGCATCTTCTTCACGGCTGAGCGAAGGCGTAGCGATGAGCTTCTGGAGAAGATCCAGGGCATGATCAGCTATTTGCTCCTTGTTCAGCATGGCAACATTTAGTTAGCTTCCATAACAGAGTACAATTACAAGGTAATCAGTGTTCCCTCTGTATCCACACGCGTGTTCCGCAGCAGGTCAGCCGCCTCTCCAATAAGGACTTCTTTTACACCGGAATGTATGGCTGAAAATGAATTCTCCAATTTGGGCAGGATTCCATCCTGAAAAACACCTTCTGCCAGGTACCGCTTATAGTCCGCCTCATTTAATTGACGGATGACTGAGTTTTCGTCGGTCACATCTTTCAGTACACCTTTCTTTTCGAAGCAGAAGATAAGGCGGACATCAAAATGTTTGCTGAGCGAAATCGCCAGTACGGACGCGATCGTATCTGCGTTGGTGTTGAGCATCATGCCCTCGCTATGGGTAAGTGGCGCAAAGACCGGCACCACATTCTGCTTCAGTAGGAAATAGAGCAACGTGGAGTTAACACTGTCGGGTGTGATGTCTCCCGCGTACCCATAGTCAATCTCTCTGACTGGTCTTCGTACAGCCTTAATCATATTCCCATCCGCACCGGTGACACCCAACGCATTGCATCCCCACTGCTGAAGGTGAGCGACTATTTGTTTGTTGATTAATCCTCCGTAGACCATGCTCACTAAGTCAAGTGTCTGGCGGTCGGTAATTCGCCGCCCATCGATATACTTTGATTCAATACCAAGTTGGTTGCCAATTTTCGTCGCCATCGCCCCGCCGCCGTGGATCAAAATTTTCGGTGATTGGATGGAGGCAAAATCCTTCAAGAATTTATCCAAGGCTGCTTCATCGTCGAGGACATTGCCTCCGATCTTCGTAACAAATAACTTATTCATGGTGTGGGTTGTTCAATGTGATTTTAGAATTTCTGCCAGCACTGTCTGTGCTGCCCAGACCCGATTAGCCGCCTGTTGCGTAACTATGCTGTTTGGGCTATCAAGTACAGTCGCGCCCAACTCTACGTTGCGCCGAACCGGAAGGCAATGCATTACCCGGGCTTGGTTGGTGGTCGATAATTTCTCCAGCGTAAGCATCCAGGAAGGATTCGGCTCCGGGATTTCTCCGTAGTCTGCTATTGAACTCCAGTTTTTGACGTAGACGAAATCAGCGCCGGCTAGGGCCTCTTCCTGTTGATGTGTGATGGCAGCCCCTTTGGTAAATTTATCGTCGAGCGTCAATCCCTTCGGATGTGTGATGACGAACTCTGCTTTTCCCCACGCATTTACCCATTGTGCAAAACTGTTGGCGACACACTGTGGCAAGGCCTTCACATGAGGGGCCCAGGTAAGAACAACCTTTGGCTTGCGAACCGTAGGGGAGAGCTCATGCAAGGTGAGAATGTCGGCCAGGCTTTGCAGCGGATGTAGTGTGGCGCTTTCCAAACTGATCACGGGAATCCCGGAGTAGCGAATAAACTGGTTTAGGTGATGCTCACTGTAATCTTCTTCTTTGTTTTTCAATGTTGGAAATGTGCGAATGCCAAGCATATCGAAGTATTGACCCAGCACTGGTGCCGCATCGCGGACGTGTTCGACCGTGGTGCCGTTCATAATCGTGTCCTCGCCGAACTCAAGGGTCCATCCTTCTTGCCCCACATTGAAGACAATGGACTCCATGCCGAGATTGCCAGCGGCGATTTGCGTGCTCAAGCGGGTGCGCATGCTGGGGTTGAAGAA
>JANNAZ010000076.1:0-1792 GCA_031384895.1 Cyclobacteriaceae bacterium
AAGCCGCCACACTCACGCCCGTTCCATCGTGATCGTGTAGTCGTACCAGTCCACGATCTTGCCGTTCTGGATGAAGAACACGCCGACGCCGTGCCACGACTTCAACGCGAAGTTCGAGAAGCGATCGATACGCTCGTTCACGACCATTGGGCCGCGCGCAAAGGTGTCGAGCACCTCGAAGCGATCGACGTGGTCGATGAGCGTCTTGACCCGGGCCGTCACCGCCTCACGCCCTTTCGCGAGTTCGGTCGTCTCGGTCATGCGATAGGCCCCGTGGTCGGCGAAGAAGTCCATCACTGTGGCCAGGTCGTGACTGGGCCACGCCGCGCAGAAGTCGTTCACGATGTGCACGTGTGCCTTCTCGGCGGGCGTCAGCGGCGCGGCCGACGTGGCCGCCGCGCCGAACATCGCCATCAGCCCGGCGCCGCCCCCGGTAAGGATCGTGCGTCGCGTTGTACTGTGGCGGTGGTTCGGCATCGTGGTAAGTCTCCTTGACGTGGCACTGTGTGCCGGTCGTGGCGGCACGGTCAAGCCTGTGATGCCGAATCCGTCGCGGAGGGCTGAACCACAGGACCAGGACGTCTCTTCGTGGGGGGACCACGGACGGCACCTGACGCGCGACATGTCCGCGGTGACTCACCTCGCCTCGGTGACTCTATCAACTGCATAGCGCTTATCTACTGGTGCCGCCAGCGGATGCCCCACTACAGTCGGTGTTCGTTCGAAAACGAACGCAGGCTGCGATCCAAGAGTGAACACCCGCGAGGAGAGCACTGCAGTTGAGGAGATTGTAATGATTCGACGTATGGCTCGAAGCGGCGCGGCTCTGGTGGCCCTGCTGCTCATCAGCGCGGGCGTGGCCAGCGCGCAGTCGCCCGTGTTGAACCCGGCGAATGTCAGCGGCTCGACGGTCACCTTCGACTGGACCCCGACCACGGGCGCGACTGGCTACCGGCTCGACGCCGGTGTGGCCTCGGTCATCTACTCCGGCTCACTCGCGCTCGGGGCGGTGACCACCTACACGGCGGGCAACGTGCCCAACGGCGTGTTCTTCGTGCGCATCGTCGCGCTGACGCCCAGTGGCGACGTGCCCTCGAACGAAGTGCGCGTGCAACTGCCCGCGCCGCCCACGGCGCCGGTCAACCTGCAGGTCGTGCGCAATGGCACCGCCATCGTGGCGGCCTGGACGCCCGGCACCGGTGGCGGCACCGCCACGGGCTATCAACTGCGTGTGGGCCTGAGCGCGGGCGCCACCGATGCGACGTTCCCGGTCGTGGGCACCACGTTTGCGGCCGGACCCGTGCCCGTCAACACCTACTACTTCCGAGCGGTGGCAGTGAACGCGGCGGGCGCAAGCGCGGTGTCGAACGAAGTGCCCGTCTCCATGCCGGCCGGAGGCGCCTGCGACGCGCCGCCCACGGTGACCTTCTCGCAGTTCACGTTCAGTTCGTTCCTGAGTCTGTCGTGGGCGCCGGTGCCGGGAGCCAGCGGGTATCTGGTGAGCGCCACGCAGAACGGCGTGCCACTGGCCACCGACCTGCCCTACCCGCCGAACTTCACGAGCATCCGCCAGAGCGTGCCCCTGGCCACCTACACCGTCACGGTGAAGGCCCGGTTCGCCTGCGGCTCCACCGGTCCCGCCAACACGGCCACCGTGCTCGTCAACGGCGCGCCGCCGCCTGGCCCACGCACGCCCGACCCGGCGGCCGGCACACTCTTGCCGATACCCGGATACGGTCTATCGGTCGTGAGTCAGGTGGCCGCTGCGCGTCCCGACCTGATCAACGCCTCG
>JANNAZ010000146.1:0-20340 GCA_031384895.1 Cyclobacteriaceae bacterium
TGGAAATTCCGTCTATAGTGAACACCTCATTTCGCCTCAAAGTGAACAGTCAAAGTTAACTGGGTAAATCGAGTAAAAGCAGTATCGGGATTTAGGTTGATAATGGTCTGTGGTTTAGTCTTCGTTTTCTTTGTTTTCCTCAACTAAGATACTTCTTTTCTTTCGCATCGATTCACCCTTGAGTTCCAGGCGGTGGGCATCATGTATAATTCGATCCAGGATAGCGTCCGCTATGGTCTGCTCGCCAATGACTTCGTGCCATTGACTGACGGGAACCTGGGAGGTGAACAGGGTTGATCTCTTGCCGTGTCGGTCTTCGATGATCTCCATAAGGATCGTGCGGCTGAGCTGATCAAGGGGCTGGATGCCGAAGTCGTCAATGATGAGCAGGTCCTGCTTTTCCATTCTGGTTATCTCTTTGAGGTAGGTTCCGTCAGCCTTGCTCATTTTCAGGCGGGCAAAGAGCTTGGCAGTATGCTCATACATCACCTTGTAGCCCAGGGAACATGCCTGGTGGCCAATCGCTGAGGCGATGTAGCTTTTTCCAATGCCTGTGCTTCCCGTAATAAGGACGTTCTCCTTTTTGTCAATGAAAGCACAATCCGCCAGGCGGAGCACATGATTTTTGTTGATCTCCCGGTCCGTATCGAAGTTAATTTGCTCTACCGCCGCTTTGTAGCGGAATCGTGCATTCTTGACGCTTCGATCCAGTTTTCGGTTGTAGCGCTCGTCCCATTCAGAGTCTACCAGCATGGAGAGAAGTTCATCCGACGTACTTCTCTCTGCATCCCCTGATTCCAGACTGGTACGGAAGGCCCGCACCATGCCGAAGAGCTTCATGGTGTTCATTTTGTCAATGGTTTGATCATTCATTTGTGTTTGGTTTTAAGTGTAACGTTTTATTGGTAGTAATTTTTTCCGCGTATGTTCTCATGAGACGGCATGGGAAGCTGTTTATCTTCCTCCAGGTCATACAAGTCAAGTCCTTTGTGTAAAATATCTTCAATAGCCCGGAAGTGATACAGCCCATAGGCATGGCCTCGTATGCACGCTTTGATGAGCCGCTGGTGCCCAACCCGCTTGGCGAAGGAGAGTATGCCCTGACAGGATTTGTAGGCTTGCTCGGGATGCGGCTTGCGCTGCAATACCATGGCGATGTAGAACTCCACCTCTTTGCTGATGGCGCGGGCCTGTGATAAAAAGTAGTCGGGGTTCCATTCCGCCATCACCTTGTGCTGGGTGGCCAGGTGAGAGGGGTCAGTGGTGTAGTTGTGAGCACTGCGCAGACGATCATGTGCGGCAATGGGTTGGTACTTGTAGAAAATCTCAACCCTGGACTTGCTGTACAGAACGCGTATCTTTTTGCTGATATACTCGAAGGGGACGCTGTAATAGTGCTTATCCACACTCAAGCACACATGCCCGTTCTTCATTACCGTGGCCAGCAGGGAAGAGCGCAATTCAAAACGCTTTTGCGGTAGCCCCTGCAAAGTGGCCTTCTCCATTTCTTCGAACTGCTCTCTGCGCGAGTAGGTGCGCCCCTTGAAAAATACAGCGTTGTGAGTGTCCAGCAGGGCACGGATCCTCCCGTTAAGTTGCTCCAGAGACGTGGAAGGCTCCTTTGGCAATGAGGCGAAGATGCGCATGTAGGTGATCTTTACCGCTCCTTCAACCAGGGCTTTGTCCTTGGGCTTATAGGCTCGTGCAGGAAGAACCACCATACCATAGTAGTCGGCGAAGGCTTCAAAGTTCTCATTGAGCTTAGGCTCGTAGCGATTGGTCTTGGTGACGGCAGACTTCAGGTTATCGGGAACAATTGCATTGGGGGCTCCGCCAAAGTAATGCAGTGCGTTCTCACAGCACCCAATGAAATCTTCTACCCGTTGACTCTCCACTGCCTCTACATAGGTAAGCTGACTGGCTCCCAGAATGGCTACGAATACTTCCATCGACTTTACTTCGCCGCTCACCGGATCCACCACCTCGAGCTTCTCTCCTGTAAAGTCAACAAACATCTTGTCACCCGCCTTGTGGGTCATGTGCATGCTGGGGTGGACACGGCGCTTCCACAAGTTGTAATGCCTGTAAAAGGCTGTCATCTTGAAGCCTTCCGGGTTCTGAGCCATGTACTCTTCACAGAGCCGCACCAGTGTCACTCCGCGCTGGCGCAAGCGTTTCTCCTCTGATTTGAAGAACTCATGGAGAGGAGCTATCCGGTGGTTTACAGGAAGTTCAGGCTCCTTACAGAAGAGCTCATCAAGTTCTTTGTCGGGCAGTCTGTTGACTTCCTCCCAGGTCGTCTTTAACGCCACAAAGACGTGCAGATACTTTATAACCGTGTTACGGGACAGTCCGGTGATGGCGCTAATCTGAAGTTTACTCTGTCCCTGGAAGTGAAGCTTTAATACTTGTCTGAGTTTGCTCATGGTGATCGGTTTATTAGCCATTTATCGTTGGTTGTTCAGGGGGCAAATACCCCCTTTACAATCAACTATTCTGGTCAACCGACCCCGATACTTTTTTACTACTTTTAGGTGTTCACTTTGAGGCGAAAAACACTGTTCACTTTGACGCGGAATCAGGTGTTCACATTGCGGCGGAAAACACTGTTCACTTTAGGCGGAATCTCCAACAGGCATTAATACCGCAAAAATATATAACAGGGACTTCGTGCGGGAATTAAGATTTGACTTCTTTGTTCTAACGACTGTGTAGATGATCACAATAATGTTAATTATTAAAAGTAAGATGTATTTGGTCATCGTAGTCATGCTGTCATGATGGGTGGTTGTATAAATATATAACTATTTTTTTATTTATCTTGTGTCCGACAGCCTTGCCCATAACGCACCATATAGCGGTGGCGGATTTCGAAGTTATTGCTGTTCACCTTGGTTAGACCAACCTCAACAGGTGAGATTGTTTTGATGTGAAAGCAATTATTAATGGCGGATAACCACCTTCTCCACCCGTGCATTTACGCGTAGTAAATAAAATCCCGCCGGCATTGCTGCCGTACCAATCACCAGGCGATCCTCCCCTGATCCTTCAAATACTTTCCTCCCCTGGCTATCAACGAGTGTTGCCTGGAAGCAACCGGGCACAGAAACGGTCAACTTGTCGTCAACCGGGTTGGGATAAGCCACTAGGGTTACGTTCTGTTTTTCAGGCAATCCGGTAACCAGGGAGCAGTCTGCCCAAGGCTCACCTTCGATCGGTTCACCTGGTGTAATGATTCGGCCGCTAAAGGCTGCGTAGTTACTTGGATATTTTGCACTACGGAAAATAGGTGTTGATGCAAAGGCGGGATTTGTGGGGAAATAATCCCGGCCAACAATTCCCAGGGCAGTAATTGGGCTCTTGTATTCCCAGATAATCTGGTTGGCCGGCGAGATCTCCATCGTTCGCCCCTGGAGTGAAGACCCAATAAAGAGGTTCCCGTTTGGCATAATCTGTGCGCTGCCCATGATTCGTGAGAAAAAAGCAGTTTGCGGCGACGCCGTATAGATCATATCTGGCACTGCTGGTCCATAGGTATTTGCTTGTAAGGTATATGAACCATTTGTACTTACAGGTGGATTTATAATTTCCACCGAGGAATAGAACCTATTGGGTCCATTATTAAAGTAAATAATCTTACCCTGGTTTGGTAGACCTTGTGGAATCCAGTGTGGATTGTGTTGCGCCAACAGTTTTGTGTCAGCGCCAGTACCCTGCCGGTATGCCATGGGGTTCCCCCAACGGTAAAGTAAGTCTCCGCCCCTATTGTATCGACCGCCGCTGTGTGAGGCTGCCTGGGACGAATTAATACCGTGGTCGATTACCCAGATTTCATTGAATGAATGTGCCGAAATAATAATTTGGTCTAATTGCGGATTGTAGTCGATGGCATTGGAGTGAATCCAGTCTTTCTGGCCCACGGTTGTAAAGTTAAGATCAATCAATTCGGGGTGGCTCCCAACTACCCCGAAGTTCGTTTTGGTGTTATCAAAATCCTGGACTAAATGATCCCACGCATGCCATTCCCAGACGATCTCTCCTCCATTAGGCACAATGGGCCTAACTTCAACGAGGTGTTCTGGCCACACCTGACCATCGGGGATCAATGCTGGGTTACGACCCGCCGCGATAGACTCGGTACTGGTTTTGACTTCCCAGGCAAGGATCAGAATGTTTCCGTTTGGCAGCGCCTGGATATCATGATGCTGCCTCACCTTGTCGGTGTTATACGCATATGACCAGAGGACATTAGAGTCCCAGTCAAGGATCTCCACTCCGCCCCCTGAGCCGCCACCGCCATCGACTACAGTATTTACAAGGAGGTTGGTGCGCACCAATTGGCCATTTGGCTTAAGGTACATGGTGTGAGCGGCAGCATACTGACTCTCCCAGGTGTTAACCACCCGGCCACAATTATCCAGTAGAAAGGCCTTTTTATAGTTAGTTGGATTGATGAGGGTGTACCCCTCCTGAATGCCCGGTAGGATGATTTTTGGCCCTGCTATTTTTTGGCCCATGACCTGCAGCGCCGAAAGAAGGAAGAGTACCAGGATAAATGGACTACGCATGATCAATTAGTTTATTAATGAAGTTTAACTCCCAAATTATGAATTATTTGGGAATCTCGCGGCATGAGCCTTTCAATTTGGTCAGTCGTTCATTACGGCCTATTTTCGGACTAAGAAGTGATTTCCTTTAAAGTTGCTGGATATATGAATACCCCATTTGGTACCGAAGATGAGATTTTATACGTGGTGCGCGGGTTCGAAACCCAGACGCTTCCTAAAGCACAGTGGACACATGAAGCGCACCTCGTGACGGCGATATGGTTTCATGTCAACTATTCAGCGTACGAAGCGATTTGTTTCCTCCGCACGGGTATTGCAGGGTACAATGAAGCTACAGGAGGTAAGAATACGCCTCAGGATGGATATCATGAAACGATGACGCTATTCTGGTGTAAAACGATTAGCGACTTTGTTGCCGCAAACCGAGGTTTGTCGCTGGTCGAACTATGCAAGCTGTTCTTGTCCAGCGAACAAGCATCAAAAGAGTATCCATTTCGGTTTTATGACAGGGATGTGCTTCTTTCGCTAAAGGCCCGTGTGGTTTGGGTAGAGCCGCAGCGTCGCTAGCCTCCTTTTACATTTTGCATTGCTCTGTTTAACATTCAGGGTTCCTGCCCGAGATGTAAAATGCAAAACGGCCAATGGAAAAGTGATCAGCGACTCCCCCAATTTTCCAACTTACGCTTGAAGTAGAAAAGTGACCCGACCATGAGAACTGTTCCTGCGACGGAAAGAATGTATCCAGCTGAAATAAAAAAGTCCAGCCAGCTTAAGGATGTTTGGCCAAAATTCTTGTAGAACAGTACACCCACGCTCCCAACATATCCAAAGGAATCGGCCAGGTTGATAAGGAAAGCAACCGTACCTGCATATTGAAAAGCGGATAACAAGCGGTCAAAGAAAATGCTATTGAACTGGATGTATCCGAAATACAGGCCCATACCCACGAGTGTCATCCAGACAGGAGCGGAGATAAGCTGCTGCTCGAATGCCAGCGTGCTCACTCCCGTCAAAACCATGCCAAAGATGACCATGAGGTGGTTGATGAGAAGCGCCTTTCGGTTGTTCTTGATTACCATCAGCACAGCAATGGCCACCAGCACGGTGATGGAAACGGGAATTTCCGTTTGGGTGAATATTTCCGGTTTGTCACCGTACCCCAGCGACACCCAGATTTCTTTGGAGAAGTTGTCGCGGAAATCGCGGTAGGCCGTGAGCATGGCGTAGGAACCAATCAGTAGCAGGAGCCCGGGTCCGAATGTTTTTACAAAAGCCACCCGTTCATTTCCCATCATCGGCTGCCGCTTAGTGCGAAGGGCCTCATCCTCTGGATTGGGTGGCGGGAGTTTGTCAATCAGCCAGAGAAACACAAGCAGGGGACCGAAAAATAATCCGGCTGATGCGAAGGGCATCCAAAATTCGGAGAGACCCCACTCGCGCATGACCAGGCCACCTATCGTCTTTGCAAAGCCTGCAGAGAAAATGAAACTAACAGATAGACTGGCACCGAGTACTTCGGTATTCCTCCTTCCTTCCAGGTATCCAAACACCAGGCTCCATACCATGCCGAGCGGCAGTCCATTGAAAAACAAGAAAATCAAATTGTACGGCGCGGGCGTGATGGCGAAGAAAAACCAAGAAACCGAGGCAATGCTTACCATCACCAGGATGCCCCGCGTCCGGTAGGTTGATTTCATCTCCGAAACCACCTTGATGCCCACAAACTTGGATATCAGGTAGCCTATTACTTGAAATGTGACCATCAGTATCTTGAAGTCAACTCCCCAATAAGACAACCCATCGTAGGTTGCCACACCAAAAGTCTTGCGCAGGGCGAATATGCAGGTGTAGAGGCAGAAGGAGACCACGGAAGCATACAGCGTAAACGAAAAGGCGTTTGTGCGTTTAAGCCAGGCAGAAATCGGATGTTCTGTGACCATCGTGTAGATTGTGGTTGCTTAAAGTAAATCATTTTTTCGATCTTCACCCTCCAATCCAAATCTGCCTTATGCGATATATTCTTGTATTCACCCTGTTGGCGCTTTCAATTTGTGTCAAGGCTCAGGTTTCCCGGAAGACGGAGAACGTAATTCTGGTAACCCTTGACGGTGTGCGGTGGCAGGAGATATTCGGGGGAGCTGACACCAGCCTGATGAAGTTTCAGAAAGAGTTGAAGGACCCAAAGGTCCGGGAGAAGTACTGGCGCACGGATGTAAGCGAACGAAGGAAGGCATTGCTTCCTTTCTTGTGGACGACAGTAGCGACACAAGGGCAGTTACTCGGCAACCGCCGGCTTGACAGCAAGGTCAACGTAACCAATCGCATGTGGTTTTCATATCCGGGGTACAACGAGATACTTTCCGGTTTTGCTGATGATGTGCGCATCACCAGTAATGACAAGATCTACAATGAGAATGAAACGGTCCTTGAGTTTATTAACCGCCATCCTGCTTTTGCGGGAAAGGTTGCGGCTTTTACATCGTGGGATGTATTCCCGTATATCATCAATGATAAGCGAAGTGGGATCTATGTGAGCGCGGCCGAAATGCCGGCATCGATCGCGCCGTTGACAGAGCGTGAGCGTTTACTAAATCAGATGATGCCCGTTACACCCAACATGCTCGCCGAGGTCCGGCTTGATGCCTTTACATTTTATTACGGAATGGAGTATCTGAAAAAGTTCAAACCCCGTGTTATGTACTTTTCTTTTGATGAAACCGATGATTTTTCTCACGATGGCGAATATGCAGCCTATCTCAATTCCGCGCACCATACCGATGGTTTCTTGTCCGAGTTGTATGCCTATATTCAGTCAGACCCAACATACAAGGACAAGACTACGTTGATTGTTACCACAGATCATGGCCGCGGCAACGGTGGCGATGATTGGAAAAGTCACGGAATACGAATCAATGGTGCAGATCAGATATGGATGGCCATTCTCGGCCCTGATACACCTGCCCTTGGGGAAGTCAAAGGCACCCAGCATTATCAAAATCAGATTGCCCAAACTGTAGCAGCCCTCCTTGGACTGCACTATGAAAGCAAAAACGCCACCGGAAAAATCCTCGATGGCGTTTTGAAGAAGTAGCTAGCGCTATTGAGTCTATGTTGTTCTTTTGACAGTCTTCTTTTTTCCCTTGATTACATTGGAAACTGGCTTTTTCTTGCTCCTTAATTTTTTAAGATCCTTCTTGATTGTTCCCGCAATCTTGCTGGATGCTTTCTTTACTGACTTCTTCGTCTTCTTCGACGGGGATGTAATGTGAAGCTCCGTGATTGCCTTATTTAAAGACTTCTCGATCTTACTCCGAATCTCCTTTTTTGAAATCTCCTCACCGGTCATTTTTTGTTCTTTTGCTTTCATGGCATCATTTTCTTGGATACAACAAACTTACATGATGTTAAGTAAAGGCGATGACATGGAACGGAACCATAACACAAGCTGCCTTTTATCTGATTTCAATCCGTTTTTTGGCTAATTCATCATTGTCACCTTTCTTATTTAGTTTTAGCTATACGGATTCCTATTTTCTGTAGTCGAGCGCCGGCTTGCGGTCCCCGATTAAAGCTTCGTATTTGAAACCCTCACCGCGCTTGGTGCGGAACTCCTTCCAGCATTCTTCGATGGTCGCCGGTGTACTGAACAAGTCAATCGCGGTTAGGGCCATCGTTTTTGCAGCCATCATCATGCCTTTCGGTCCAATGGTGGTTCCTCCAGCCGCTACGGCTTGCCAACTATGGGCGGCTGTACCAGGGACCCAGGTAGCAGTTCCCAATCCAACGGTGGGGACCGTCCAGCTCACATCTCCGACATCCGTTGAAGCGGAGCCATCATGAGTTCTCAGGGGTTGGATTACCTGCGTAGATTCCAATGAAAGCGGCTTCTGATCGGTTGGGAAACTTAGCTGAATTTTCGTTGCAAATTCTTTCTCTTCGGGGGTGTAGGTGTAACCCCCCACAATCCGAAGGTTTGCGTCCACCACTTTGGCAAGCGTTTCGTTACCTAGCAAATCAAAGACGCCTCCGGTAATTTCAACTTCAACCCGCGTGTCGGTTCCCATCGCAGCACCACGGGCAGCGCGCTCGAGACGTTCCCAGATTGACTTTACATTGTCACGTTTCGGATTTCTGACATAATAGTAGACCTCTGCAAAAGCAGGGACCACATTAGGCGCCTCTCCTCCACGTGTTATAACATAATGTATGCGGGTCTCTTGGGGCACGTGCTCGCGCATCATGTTCACCATGGCATCCATTGCCTCAACAGCATCCAACGCCGAGCGTCCCCGTTCCGGAGAGGCCGCTGCGTGTGAGGCAATGCCGTAGAACCTGAATTTTCCTGTTTTGTTTGCGAGCGAGGAGCCGTATCCGGCGCTGTTGCCGGATGAAGGGTGCCAGTTGACAACTACGTCGACATCATTAAACAACCCATCCCTTACCATGTAGACTTTGCCTGATCCGCCTTCTTCAGCCGGTGTGCCATAGAACCGGATGGTTCCGGCTTTTTTGGTTGCGATGAGCCAGTCTTTCGTTGCAATGGCCGCTGCCACCGAGGCAACACCAAACAGGTGATGACCGCACGCGTGCCCTGCAACCTGTCCCGGAATTGGCTTGGGCTCGGGTACGGCCATTTGGGAAACGCCTGGCAAGGCATCAAACTCTCCGAGAATACCGATCACGGGTTTACCGGTGCCATACGTCGCGGTAAATGCGGTCGGCATTCCGGCGACATTGGATTGAACCGTGAACCCGGCATCTTTCAACATCTGTTGGAGTAGCGCAGAACTTTGGGTTTCCTGGAAACCTACTTCGGCAAAGTCCCAGATCTTCTTGGCGGCAACAGCGTATTGATCGCTGTGCGCATCAATGGATTTGATGACGTCCTCTTTTGTTTTTTGGGCTGAGGCAGGGAGTGTTGCCAACACGAGGAAAAGTAGAAGGATGAAGAGTTTCATGGGTATTGGGTTTGCTCAAACTTAAACCCGTGGAGGGTAGTTTCATGAAGAATTTATAGGGACGGCCGTAGTGAGGAAAGGGCGGAAGCTTGTTGCTTTGCTGTTGGAAGAGCGGGTTTTGTTTTTTTCTCCACCCGAATAACAATCACCAATATAGCGATGACGATAAGGATCACCAGGAAATAGGTGAACACCCGGATGATCTTCTTTAGCCGCATCTCTTCCTCGTGACGCTGCAACACGGCGCCATAATTGCGGAACCGGTCAGACCCGCGGCCGGTCAGCTTTTGTCGGCGTAGTCGAATCTCGTTCTTACTCATTGTACCTTAGTTTAATGTTAAAGTGCTTACGCAGTTTGTCCAGTGCACGGTATGTTCTCATTTTGGCTCCGCTCTCCGTGAGGTCCAGAATAAAAGCGATTTCTTTAAAGTCTTTGTCTTCGAAAAAGCGGAGCTCAAGCACCTGGAGCATATCCGTGGGCAGGTCCTTGAGGTAGGTCAACAACCGCTCGATGATCTCTTCGTCCCAGTGAGCGGCGGAAGAGGGATTTGTGCGCTCAACTAATTCCCGGATTCGTGCCTCTTCGATGCTAAACACCTGCTTGCCCTTTTTCTTGCGGTAGTGCTTATTGACTTCGTTGGTTGCGATTTTATACAGCCATGCAGAAAATGGAAAGCCTCGGAATTCGTAGCGAGGCAGATGATGGAGTACGTTGACGAAGGTCTGTGAGCAGAGGTCACCGGCAGTATCCTCATCCCCGGTTTGCCTAAGCAAAAAGTAGTAAATCCTGTCAAAGTAGGTCTCGTAAAGTTCACCAAATGCCTTTGGATCACGTTTCGATCGCTCGATGATCTCGTACTCACGCCGGATTTCGTCGTCCCTCATAGGTGATAGGGTCTTATGCTGTAATGCATTCCGACTGGATTAGACACAAGGCGTTTGAGACGGTAGTACTTCAGCATCCATTTCTTATGCAAGAATCACGTAACTTGAGGTGACGGATTAATACGTAATATCCGGAATATTGATTTCAAGTCATGCTGCGGTGTTGGATAATTCTTCTGATCGGTATTTTCCTCTCGGTTAACATTGGGGCGAAGGGCCAACACCATACCCTTCGTCAGTATACCGCGGTGGATGGCCTGCCGCAGTCCCAGGTCAATGCGTTGGTGGAAGATCAATTTGGTTACCTGTGGATCGGAACATCCGGGGGAGGACTTGCGCGTTTCGACGGTCGGGAATTTAAGGTCTACACCACATTTGACGGGTTGCTAAGCAACATTGTCACCTCACTGTTTATTGATTCCAGAAAAATAATCTGGATCGTCCATCCGCAAGGAATCACCCGGTTCGACGGACTAACATTCAAAAAATACCCTTCCGCCGTTTCGTCAGACGGGCACAAACGGATCCGCCGAATGGTGGAATACCGCGATACCATTTTTATGGTGTCTAACCCTGGCTTAATTGGACGCATCTACAAAGATTCGGTGTATGTATGGGCTCGAAATATTTTTCCTGGAAAGACCATCTTCTTTACGCATGTAACTGCGCGCAATGTGCCGTGCTTCTACCTTAACGATAGCTCCTTCGTAACGCCAACAATAAACGGCTATCGTAAAATATCCCACGCACGTGTCTTCAACCGGGCCTTTAATATGTACAACCACGGACGCGAGGTCTGGCTGGAGACAGACAAAGGCATCTTCGCCCTTGATCTGGATAAAGGAACGTTCAGTACGCGCACAAAAATGATTGACCGGTATATTATTGCGTACGACAGTTCGGAATCCACTTATTGGACTCGTGATGAGCGGACGCTCTTTCGTGAGCGGATCCTTGCCGACCGGATTGAGACGGACACCCTGCTGAAGGCAGTACCGATAAGCCAGGTACTTCTGGACCGAGAAGGAAACGTTTGGTTTGGCAGCGCCGGCAGCGGTTTGTTCCGATATTTTGCGAAAGACTTTGATAAGGTTTCCGGACGAATGCGGCGAGTAATGGCAGTCGAGAAGGATAAGACGGGAAACCTTTGGTTAGGAGGCGGCGAGCTGTTGCGGGTACAGCAGCGCAAGACAAATTCCTATCCGCTTCCCAACGGTAACGAAGATGGCGTACGTACTATCCGCACCAGCCCATCCGGTGAGGTGTGGGTTGGATCCTTTTCGGGACTGGGACGGTACTCATCCATAGCAGATCGCTTTGAGTGGTTTAACCGCGAACACGGCCTCTCCAGCGCGTACGTGACGGCACTGGAATTCGATGACCAAGCCCAGGTTTGGATTGGAACTACAGGGGGAGGCCTCAACTGCTATGATGGGAAGTCGTTCAAACCTTTTCCATCCACTGGGATAAAGAACATCGCATCACTGCGCTATCTGCAGGCACTCAAGTCATTATTCATCGGCACTGAGTTTGGTCTTCATGTGGTTAAGGGATCCAAGCTGTCTAACATCCCGCTTCCACAATTTGAGAACACTACAATCTTATCGATGGCCGCTTTCCGTGATACGCTTTTGCTGGCCGGTTCGGGTGGGGCCGGTGTGGCAATCATTGATCCCCGCAGGGCTTCCCGGACATTCATCGGCCCGCGCGAAGGCCTTCCTTCGGGCTTTGTATTCTTCGTGACGGTGGACGAAACCGATAGAATATGGATTGGTACCGAAAAGGGGATTACCCGATTGAAGCTCAACGATAAACTGGAGATCATCGAAACGCGAGACTTCGGGTTCAACAATGGGCTTACTGGAATTGAAACAAATCAAAATGCCTATTACTTGTCAACCGCGGAAAAATATTTCGGATTGATTGATGGACTATATGAATTCAATGGCTACAGCAGCCGCTCGCTCACGTCATACCCTGTTCACCTGACAGATGTTGAAATCTTGTTCGGCCAGACACCCATTCAGCCCTATGGTAAACCGACTGCCGGTTTTTTCAAAATTCCGGCTTCCCTGGCACTTCCGTCTGACAAGAATCACGTCACCTTTTATTTCAACCGGGTTGATAAGCGCTACCCCAATTCGGTGCGGTACCGTTATTTTCTTGAATCATTTGATAAGACATGGTCACTGCCATCGGCGATGGGCCTTGTGACCTACAGTAATCTTCCAACAGGGAACTATGTATTTAGGGTGATGGCTACTAACCAGGCTGGTAGTTGGGATGAGCCGTCTATTGCCTATTCCTTTTCCATTGAAGCCCCGTTTTATCGAACGGCAGCTTTTTATCTGGTTTCCGGCGCGTTGCTGTTGGGGTCCCTCGTTTTATTTATTCTAGTGCGTATGCGAAAAAATGTGTCACGGGCGATTCAGCGGGAGCACATACGTCAGCAGGAACAGGAATCGTTGCGTAAGGAGATTGCACGCGATTTCCACGATGAAATGGGCAATCAGTTGACCCGGATTATCAACTACGTCAGCTTGATGCGGTTGAATGGCCAGGGTCAAGGCCCCGATCTTTACCGCAAAGTGGAGGAGTCGGCCAAGTATCTATACAACGGGACGCGGGATTTTATCTGGGCCATTGACCCGGTTAATGATGATTTGTCTAAATTGTTCCTGCACATCCGCGACTTTGGAGAAAAATTATTTGAGGAAAAGGGCGTCCATTTCAGGGCTTTTAACGAAACATCAGAAAAAGTGAAACTTCCCTATGGGTTTAGCCGTGAAGCTAACTTGATCTTCAAGGAGGCCATGACAAACGCCTTCAAGCACTCCAACGCTGCAAATGTGTCTTTTCAGTTGCGGGAGGCGAAGGACGGATACCAACTGGTGCTGGAGGATGATGGAATCGGGCTTGACCCGGATCAGATCCAGTCCTCGAATGGAATCAGGAACATCCAGTCGCGTGCGGAAAAATTGAAGGCCGCTCTGGTGGTTGAGCGATTACCAGAAGGCCACGGAACACGAGTTGAATTGTACTTTACAATAACTAAAAAGAAAATTTATGATACCGCTTTCCAAAAAACGCGTACTCATCGTTGAAGACGATGCAGAGATCCGCAACAGTTTTGTCCTTATTGTCAACAGTTCGGAGAAGTTTGCGGTAGTGAATGCCTATGGCTCATGCGAGGAGGCTATTAAGCACCTCAACCACGATAAGCCTGACTATGTCCTGATGGACATCGAACTCCCGGGCATGAACGGCATTCAGGGCAGCCGCATCATCAAGGACAAAAGCCCGTCATCAGAAATCATTATGGTGACAGTCTATGAGGATAATGAGCTGGTGTTCGAGGCGCTGAAATCGGGGGCCACGGGCTACATAACCAAGAGTTCCAATCACCTGGAATTATTATCAGCACTTGAGGAGATTTCTCGCGGCGGTGCACCGATGAGCAGCAAGATTGCCCGTATGGTGATCGACAACTTTCACATTAACCCCAACTCACCACTGACCAAGCGTGAAACGGAAATCCTGTCGTTGATTTCTGAAGGGAAAACCTACACCCAAATTTCCGAACAGCTGTTTATTTCAAAAGAGACGTCAAAGACGCACATTAAAAACATCTACGCAAAACTTCAGGTGAATAGCAAGTCGCAGGCGCTGGCTCGGGCGGCGCAAGACAAGCTGATTTAGAGTGCCATGGTAATGTTGACGATTTGCATTGGACTTCCGGGTTGACTCGGGGCACAACGCGTTTACTCCCGAAAGGCCCAATAAGGGCGAGCGATTTTTGAAATATCCCGAACACGGCGTGATTCCCGGTATCCTGTTGCAGAGTATCTTTGTTTATCAATTTTGGGTAAGGTAAGGTGGCTGCTCCTAGGGTCATGGGTGGATTTAGGGCGGCCACCTCCTTTTTATTGCCCGTTCATCCCATAGCCTGTTGAAATCTCCTGCCTGATTCCTTAGCTTTTGGGGTCTAAATCCCAATATGAAGAAAATTCTACTCGTGCTCCTCATGGGAGCCGCTACACTCACCTTCGCTCAGAAAAAGAAAGCATCGGCAGAGCCAACACCTCAAGCGCCAGTCGCCCCGAGTCCCTCCGGGATCGAAACCAAAACTGCCGGCATGAAGAAGTTTGCCGGCTATGTCGAGTACTACTACGATGAAAAGCAGGACAAGATTTATTTACTCATCGACAAATTTGATACGGAATTCCTTTACGTAGAATCCCTGACAGCAGGTATTGGCTCCAACGACATTGGTCTTGATCGAAATCAGCTTGGCCGAGAGCGTGTGGTAAAATTTGAGCGCAAAGGCCCCAAAGTCCTGCTGTCGGAAATCAATTTGGGATTCCGGGCCATCAGCGATAATGCCATGGAACGCAAAGCGGTAACCGATGCCTTTGCATATTCCGTGCTTTGGGGTTTTCCGGTTACTGCCGAAGACAACGGCAAGGTTCTGGTGGAGGCCTCTGACTTTTTGATGCAGGATGCCCATGAAGTCATCGGCCGGCTAAGAAGTGCACAGCAAGGTAACTACACGCTGGACAAGTCACGGTGCGCATTCTATATTCCCCGAACTAAGAACTTTCCACAGAATTCAGAATTTGAAGTCACGCTTACGTTTACCGGTCAACCCACCGGCGAGTACATACGTAGCGTTGCTCCGACACCAGGGAGCGTATCCGTTCGCGAGCACCACTCGTTCGTGCAACTGCCAGACAATAAGTACACCCCTCGGAAGTTCGACCCGCGTGCAGGCTACGGGAGCATGTCCTACTATGATTATGCAACACCCATCAACCAGCCCCTTGAGAAGCGATTCATTTCACGCCATCGACTGGAGAAGAAAGATCCCGGTGCTGCGATGAGCGAAGCCGTTGAGCCTATTGTATATTATATGGATCCGGGTGCCCCAGAGCCCATTCGCTCCGCACTCATGGATGGAGCCCGTTGGTGGAATCAGGCCTATGAGGCGGCGGGGTACAAAGATGCGTTTCGTGTGGAATTGCTTCCGGAAGACGCGGATCCTATGGATGTGCGGTACAATGTTATTAACTGGGTCCATCGGTCTACCCGAGGGTGGTCTTATGGCGCGTCTGTATCCGATCCCCGTACTGGAGAAATTATCAAAGGCCATGTTAGTTTGGGTTCCTTGCGCGTCCGCCAGGATTTTCTGATAGCAGAGGGCCTTCTCGCTCCATATGAAACCGGAAAGCCGGTGTCTAAAGAAATGGAGACCTTGGCCCTGAGTCGTCTACGGCAGCTTGCAGCCCATGAAGTAGGCCACACCCTGGGAATTGCTCATGCCTATTCCTCCAGTTCCGAAAATCTGGCTTCTGTCATGGATTACCCACACCCGATGGTGAGCCTAGTCGATGGAAAAGTTGATGTCAGCAAAGCCTATGACGACAAGATCGGAGCCCTCGACAAAGTGATCATTGCTTACGGCTACCAGGATTTTCCAGCAGGGACCGATGAAGACAAGGCCCTGAATGACATCATACAGAATTCATTGAATGCAGGTCTTACCTTTCTCTCAGATCAGGATGCCAGGCCTGCGGGCGGTGCACATCCATTTACGCACTTGTGGGACAATGGAAAGGATCCTGCAGCTGAGTTAAACCGTGTGCTTGACCTCCGCACCGTGGTGATGCGCAACTTTGGGGAGAACAATATTCCGACCAAAACACCCATGGCCATGCTTGAAGAAGTGCTGGTGCCCATGTATTTCTTTCATCGCTATCAGGTAGAGGCAGCCTCAAAAATGATTGGCGGCCTGAATTACCGGTATGCCTTGCGTGGCGACGGCCAACCTGTCGCAGAACTGCTTACGCCTCAGCAGGAGTTAAATGCGTTGGAGGCATTGATGCGCACCATTCAGCCATCTACCTTAATGCTTTCCGAAAATTTGCTACGAAGCATTCCTCCTCGTCCGCTTGGCTATTCACGCCATCGGGAGTTAGTCAAGATCAGAACGGAACTCACATTTGATCCGCTCTCAGCAGCCGAGACAGCAGCAGACATGACGTTCTCCATGATCCTTCATCCTGCACGAGCTAATCGGCTCTTTGAACATCATTCACGCGATGCGCGGCTTCCTTCCCTCGAAAGCGTTATCGATCGACTGCTCCTGGCATCAATAAAAGCAAGTCCCAAGAACGGCTATGCAGGCGCTGTGCAAATGGCTGCTGACTATGCGATGTTCAGCAACCTCGCCAAACTAGCCCTCTCACCGGATGCAGCACCACCGACACGCGCCATTGCGTACGCTAAACTGAAGCAACTGAAAACGTGGTTGACAACGAGGCCGGTGGCAACAGAAGAGTGGTTGGCATTCTATGCCTACCTGTCTGACTTGACTGTAAGACTCAACGAAAATCCCGGAGAGTTCAAGATTCAGCAGGCCTTGCAATCCCCCCCTGGTCAGCCCATCGGGGACTATGATCAGGATTTTTGCGGAACTAATAAATAGCACCTTGTCTAAAAATTGAACTATGAAAAATGCACTACTTGCTCTAATTGTACTGGGTATGGCCACAACGGCCTTTGCGCAGAAGTTGGATATGGAAAAATTCAAGGGAATGAAACCCCGTAGCATTGGCCCGGCCGGCATGAGCGGTCGCATCACGGCCATCGATGCTGTTGTAAATAATCCGGATATTATTTATGCGGGTGCGGCGTCGGGCGGGGTATGGAAATCAACCAGCGGGGGCACTTCCTGGACTCCCATTTTCGATAAGGAGACGACGTTGAGTATTGGTGCCATTGCCATTCAGCAGAGTAATCCCTCCGTGATTTGGGTTGGAACGGGGGAGGGCAATCCGCGCAATAGTTTGAACGGGGGCGATGGAATTTATAAAAGCCTGGATGCCGGAAAGACATGGAAGAAGATGGGCTTGGAAAAAACACGGCATATCCATCGGGTTATCATTGACCCGAGCAACCCCAACACGGTATATGCCGGGTCTATTGGCTCACCTTGGGGTGACCACCCGGAACGCGGAGTCTATAAGACAACAGATGGTGGAGCAACCTGGATGCAGATTCTTTCGGTCGACAGTAAGACCGGTGTCGGTGAATTGGTTATGGATCCAGCTAATCCAAATAAACTAATAGCCAACATGTGGGAACACCGCCGGTTGCCCTGGACATTTAAGTCAGGGGGCGCCAGTTCCGGTCTTCACATTACTTACGATGGGGGCAAGACCTGGAAGAAAATCACGAGCAAGCAGGGTCTCCCTGAAGGAGATCTTGGCCGAATGGGAATAGCCTTCGCACGGAGTAAACCGGAAATCGTCTACGCCCTGATCGAGGCGAAGAAAAATGGCCTTTACCGTTCTGAAGATGGTGGTGAAAAGTGGACGTTGATCAACGACAAAAACGACATCGGCGACAGGCCTTTCTATTATTATGAAATCTACGTCGACTCAAAAAATGAAAACCGCATCTATACAATCTATTCTGATGTCAACGTAAGTGAAGATGGAGGAAAATCCTTTTCGGCGATGCGTTCCGGTATTCACCCAGACCACCACGCCTGGTGGATCAATCCGGAAAATCCTTCGCTAATCATTGAAGGAAATGACGGAGGAGTGAACATCAGCCGGGACCGGGGAGTTTCCTGGGCTTTTGCTGAAAATATTCCCGTCGGCCAATTCTATCACATCAATGTTGATATGGATCAGCCCTATAACGTTTATGGCGGACTTCAGGATAACGGATCGTGGGCTGGCCCGGCCTACGTATGGCGCAACGCCGGCATCCGCAATTCGTACTGGCAGGAATTATTTTTTGGTGACGGCTTTGATGTCTCTCCCGATCCAGACAACAGCAGGTACGGGTATGCCATGTCGCAAGGCGGCAACTTGGGCAGGTATGACCTGGAGACGGGATACACAAAGTTTATTCGGCCAACTCATCCTGACGGAAATTTCAAACTTCGCTACAACTGGAATTCGGCCCTCGCTCAGGACCCCTTCAAGAGCGGCACTATATACTATGGCAGCCAGCTTGTTCACAAATCAACCGACCGGGGAACCAAGTGGGAGATAATTTCACCTGACTTAACAACTAACAACCCGGATAAACAAAAACAATACGAGAGTGGCGGCCTTACCATGGATGCCACCGGTGCCGAGAATCACTGTACAATTCTCGCCATATCGCCGAGCCCAGTCAAAGAAGGTGTGGTATGGGTAGGCACGGATGATGGCAATGTTCAACTCACTCAGGACGCGGGAAAATCGTGGACTAACGTAACGGCTGCCATTGTTGGGATGCCAAAGAATGCCTGGGTTCCTCAGATTCATGTGTCGAAGACAGAAGCCGGTGAGGCGTTTGTCATTGTTAATAACTACCGGCAATTTGATTACAAGCCGTACTTATTCCACACACGCGATTACGGAAAAACCTGGGAGAGCCTCGTGAATGGAGCGCAAGTAGGGGAGAGCAATTACACGCTCGCCGTAGCACAAGATCCAATTGAATCCAAACTGATGTTTCTTGGAACTGAGAACGGGTTATTCGTGAGCATCGACGCGGGCAAGGGCTGGACAAAGTGGACGAACGATTTTCCCGCAGGAGTTCCGGTAATGGATTTGGTAATTCACCCCCGCGAGCATGACCTCGTTATCGGAACGTTCGGCCGCGCCATCTGGGTATTGGATGACATCCGCCCATTACGCGAGCTGGCAAAGTCAGGCGAGGGCGCCCTGGCAGCTGTTGTAAAGATTTTTCCCGTGCCAGATGCATACTTGGCATCCATTCAACAGCCTTCTGGTCCACGGTTTGACGCCAATGCTATATATAATGGTCAGAATCGCCCGAGTGGGGCAAGGATCTCCTACGTTATCAATAAGCCGGCTGAAGCCAAGAAAGAGCCTGAAAAGACTGACCCTAAATCAGTAAAGAAACCAGTAGAAGCAGCACCCGTCAAGGCAGAGGAGGGCAAAGGCGGACGCGCAGGAGCGAAATATGATTCGGTTACGTTGGAGATCTTCAATGCAAAGGGGGCATTGATCAATACGCTTCGGCAGAAAGCGCCTGAAGACATGGGGATCAACCGGATGACTTGGAGCCTGACGGAACTGGCGCAACGACAGCCTTCACGGGAACGCCCCCGGGAAGGTCAGGGAGGAGGCCGGGGATTTGGCGGGTTTGGCGGAACGACGGTTGCTCCCGGTTCCTATAAATTGAGGCTTTTGTATGGCGGACAAAAAGACTCGACGATGATTTTGGTGAAGGCAGATCCGCGCATCGATGCGCCGGCATCTATTTTGGAAGATCGCTATGCATTGGCTAAGCAACTGCAAGCCATGACCAAGATGGTGTCTCAGGCAACCGACCGGTTGCGCGAAAGCAAGGAATTGACGGAGGATTTTGAGAAGCGCCTTAAGGATGCTAAGAAACCAGAACTCAAGGCAGCTGCAGACAAAACCAAAGCGATGAAGGATTCGGTAAATGCCGTCTTTGATTTCATTCTAGGGTCGGAAGACAAACGTCAGGGTATAACAATGAGCAAGGAACTAAGCCGGTACTCCTACGTTCAGACGGCAGGACAATACGTTTCCAGGTCACGCGAGCCAATAGGGGAGACAGATCAACGCGTGATTAAGCATGCTGTAGAGAAAATGGAGGAGATCGCGAACCGGGTAAACAAATTCTACTCCACCGCCTGGCCTGAATATAAGGCCTTGATGGAAAAGGTAGATTTGTCGCCATTCAAAACGTACGAACCCCTGAAGCAAAATTAGGAACAGGAAAATGATGAGCCATTTCTTTCCGCCGTTGGGTTGGGAAGTGGCTCATCCTTTTTAGTCGCCATGATCAGGGTCATCAGTCAGTCGTATCAGTACCCCGGAAGCACACAGATAACTTTCCCAGACTTTCATCTGGGAAAAGGAAAGCATGGATTGTTG
>JANNAZ010000176.1:0-11640 GCA_031384895.1 Cyclobacteriaceae bacterium
GTCCACGGGTGATCGTCCAAGACCCGTGGACAATTGTACCATGTCCTCGGCCCCAGGAAGGTGCCCTCAGAAGCCAGCAGTTGCGCGGACTCTTTAATTGAGGGGTTCGGGGAGTAAATCGGTTTGATTTCAACACCTTGAACTTCCTGAGTTAGTTTTTTCCATGGATCTGCACCTTGGAGCTCGTCCTTTGCTGCGCGCTCCCATTCCGGAAGGCCCGTTGCAGGGAATGCATAAAAGTTGTTTTCTGCTTCTTTCACTGGGTGCAATCGATATCGTTGTCAAATTCAACCATATAAGCCATTTAAGCAATTTTTATTGTGGAAATGCGAAACGCATAACGGGAAAAAAAAGAGGAAAATCAAGTCTACTCACTTTTTTTGTTCACCTGTTTTTTCACACCTTTGTCACCCTTCCCTATTTCGGGAAGCCAAAAAAATTCCATCTGACGCGATTCTATATGGAAGTTGATTCTGCAACTGTCTGGACTGATTGTCTCGAACTCATAAACAAACAAGTTGACGAGCAGAATTTCAACACCTGGTTCAAGCCGATAATTCCGTTACGTCATGAAGGTGATGTGCTTACCATCCAGGTTCCTTCTCAATTTTTCTACGAGTGGCTGGAGGAGAATTACGTTCACATTCTGAAGAAAGCAATCCATAGTGTTCTGGGAGACAATGCCCGGTTGGAATATTCAGTGATTGTCGATAGTGGCAATCAGCGCAACCCGCCTCTTACGGTCAACTATCCAAACGGAAAGGGGAAATCCAGCCCTGCATCCACAGGGAATGGGAATGGAAATGGAAACGGGAATGGCCATTTGGAGGAGTATTCGCCCTTTACGCTGCGTACAATCGATCCAAGAACCGTCAATTCAAGGTTGAATGCCAGCTACCGTTTTGAAAATTTTGTAGAGGGTGATTGTAACCGGCTGGCACGTTCGGCAGGTGTTGCGGTATCCAAAAAGCCAGGCGTTACTTCGTTCAACCCCCTCATGTTGTATGGCGGAGTGGGTGTTGGAAAGACTCACCTGGTGCAGGCTATTGGGAACGAAATCAAGCAGAAACTGCCAGACAAGATTGTTCTGTACGTTGATCAGAATGATTTTACGAATCAGTTTTTGAATGCATTGCAGAATCATAAGATTCAGGATTTTCAGAATTTCTATCTGCAAGTGGACTTGCTGATTCTGGACGATGTCCAGTTTCTTGCAGGCCGGGAAAAAACCCAGGAGATGTTCTTTCACATATTCAATCAGCTACACCAGACAGGCAAGCAAATCATCATGACGAGCGATTGCCCGCCGCGTGACCTGAAGGGATTCCAGGAGCGTCTTTTGTCGCGCTTTAAATGGGGCCTCACCGCAGACTTGCAGGAGCCGGATTTTGAAACCAAGCTGGCCATTATCCACAACAAAATGCAGTCGGACGGGATTCAAATCCCTACAGAGGTGGCCGAGTACCTGGCCTATAGTGTAGATACAAACCTGCGCGACATGGAAGGCGTATTGAATTCATTGATGTTCCATGCCACCTTGTTGAAAAAGGAAATCGATCTCGATTTGGCGAAGGAGGTGATGAAGAACATCGTCAAGGAAATTCAATCCGATGTAAGTGTAGACTTTATCCAGAAGACGGTTGGCGACTATTTCCGCGTGGACCTCGATGCGATGAAGGGCAAGCTCAAGAAACGGGAGATTGTCATCCCCCGCCAGGTGGCTATGTATTTCTGCAAGCGCTATACGCAGTTGACTCTGGCACTGATTGGTGAGAACTTCGGTGGCCGGGATCACAGCACGGTAATCCATGCCCTCGAATCCGTAGAGGACATGATGAAGACCGACCCAAATTTTAAGAATTCTGTCGACGAGCTCTCCAAAAAGCTCAAAATGCGGATGGCATCATAGACCTCTTGCTACTGCAGGGTAAACTGCAATGGATATTCCTGCTTCGAACTGTTGATCCCGTAAAGTAAAACTCGTCCACGGTATTTCTGGAAGAAATCGATTACTTCCTGCGGATCCTTGATCCGTTGACGGTTGATGGAGATGATGGTATAATTCTCTGGGACACCCAACCGTTTGAAAAGACCGTCCTTGATTTTATAGACCTTTACGCCATAATCAACCTCTTCCAATTCCGCACCCAGCATCGTGTCGCTGTAAATCTTTCGTTTGATGAGACTTGTGCCACCGGATTTGTTCACCAACGTCAGCGTGACAATGCCGGGCTTTCCTTCTCGGAGGTAGGTAAATGTGATTTTTTCTCCAGGGTAGTGGTGACTGAGTTCTTCTTCGAATTCACTCTTACTGTTGATTTCCACCTCGTCAAATTTGATGAGGATGTCACCGAGTTTTAGCCCCGAATCTTTTGCGAGACCCTCTTTTTCCATTTCAGACAAGACCACGCCGTGGAAGTCTTCTCCCGTAGTCTTCAGGCTGTACTTTTGGGCCGTCTGGTAGTCGTAGTCGAGCACGCTACCGCCCCAGAATGGTTTTTGCACCACACCGTATTTGATCAAGTCATTGACAATTTTCTTTGCGATGTCAACGGGAACGGCAAAGGCATAGCCAGTGTACGAACCGGTCGGAGAGGAGATAGCTGTATTGATGCCAACCAACTCTCCATTCTTGTTCACTAGCGCTCCGCCACTGTTGCCCGGGTTGATCGCAGCGTCTGTTTGGATAAATGATTCAATGGGGAAGCGATCTTCCACAATGTTGATGCGCCGGCCTTTGGCACTTACAATGCCCGCAGTTACGGTTGAGGAGAGGGAGAACGGATTTCCCACAGCAATTACCCATTCGCCTACAGCCAGTGTTTTTGAATTACCAAGCGTTGCTGGGCGCAGGTTAGTTTCGTTGATTTTCAATACGGCCAGGTCAGTTGATGGATCGGTACCAACCAATTCAGCATCGTACACTTTCTTGTTGTAGATGACCTGGAGTTTTTCCGCCGCCTCGACTACGTGATTGTTAGTGACGATATATCCATCGGAAGTAAAGATCACGCCCGAACCGCTACTAACGCGGGTATTCTGTCCACCGCCGGGACCGCCACCAAAGATCCAGTCCCAATGAGAGTAGGAATTTCCTTGCTGGGAAATGCTGTTGATAAATACGACGCTCGGAATAGCTTTGGCAGCCGCCTCACTGAAGTCAACTTTGTCCAGGCTGACTGCATCAGAAGGTGCAACTACCGTAGGGTGGTAGTCTCCCTCGGGCTTATACGAATTCACAGCAAAAGAGGAGTCGGAAGTATCGGCGGGCTGCTTCTGTTTTTGCTGATAGCTGACGAACACGTAGGCACCGGCGATTCCTGCCAAAAATGCCACCACAACGGTTCTTATTAGATTTCCCATGCTTTCTTCAGTTTCAATGTTTGCGCAAATATAAAACGACTGCGATTTTATTAAGTTCCGAATGGTGCTCACCTTTGTAATCTTTATTTATCAAACCCATGGGATTTCGCTCCGTACTTGCCAAGCCTTTTGCATCCCTGGTGGTCAAGCAAACCCAAAACTGGGCCTCCCGGCCTGGGCATTATCAGCAAAAGGTGATGAAGGGGCTGGTGCAGCGTGCGGTGGCTACCCAATTTGGCACCGATCACGGGTTTGGCCATATCCGTTCACATGAGGACTTCAAGAAGCAGGTACCCATCCGGGATTACGAAGCACTTAGAAAGTACATTGACCTTGTACTGGAAGGCAAGCCGAACATCCTGTGGCCAGGCCTGCCGCTCTATCTTTCCAAAACCTCGGGCACGACCTCGGGTACAAAGTACATCCCCATTACACGGGAATCGATGCCCAACCACATCAATAGCACCCGCAACGCGTTGCTGAGTTATGTGCATGAGACAGGAAAAGCCTTATTTCTTGACGGAAAAATGATTTTCATTCAGGGGAGCCCGGAGCTGGAGAAAAAAGGAGGAATCCATACCGGGCGTTTGTCAGGTATTGTGAATCATCATATTCCGGGCTACCTACGAGGCAGCCAGATGCCGAGTTGGGAAGCGAATACGATTGACGATTGGGAAGAGAAAATTGAACGGATTATCGATGAGACCCTGGCGGAGAACATGACGCTTGTCGGCGGCATCCCGCCTTGGGTGCAGATGTATTTTGATCGGATCATCGCGCGGACAGGCAAGAAGATCAAGGATGCCTTCCCTGATTTTTCCTTGTATGTTCACGCGGGTGTAAACTTCGAACCGTATCGAGCCAAGCTATTTGAGACGATTGGAGAAAAAATCGATACCCTTGAACTCTACCCGGCATCGGAAGGGTTCATTGCCTATCAGGACTCCCGTCATGCCGAAGGAATGTTGATGGTACTTGACAGCGGAATTTTCTTTGAGTTTATTCCATCAGAGGAATATTTTGAAGAGAACCCAAGGCGATTGACAATCGAGGAAGTGGAGTTGGGAAAGAACTACGCGCTCATCATCAACAACAACGCCGGGCTTTGGGGCTATTCCCTCGGTGACCTGGTGAAGTTTGTTTCTACGGATCCGTACCGCCTGGTAGTAACCGGACGCATTAAACATTTCACGTCAGCTTTCGGAGAACACGTGATCGGTGAAGAGGTGGAGAACGCAATGAAACGAACGATGACAAAATTCCCCGAAGTGGAGTTGGTGGAGTTCACGGTTGCACCTCAGGTTGCACCTGCCAACGGACTGCCCCATCATGAATGGCTGGTGGAGTTTGGCAATTTGCCGAAAGACGGAAAGGCGTTTGTGGAGGAACTTGATCATCAGATGCGTTCGTTAAATTCATATTACGATGACCTCATTTCAGGAAGTATCTTGCAGCCGCTCAAGCTGACCGCCTTGAAAAGGAACTCCTTCATCGAATACATGAAGGAGCAAGGGAAACTGGGAGGGCAAAACAAGTTGCCACGTTTATCCAATGATCGAAAAATAGCCGATTCGCTGAGTGCGGGCAAAATATTGAATATTGAAGATTGAATAACGAATATTGAAGTACTTCCGCCCAGATGAATCCCTCCTCCAAAAAGCACATCGCTCTTCTCGGTTCAACCGGCTCCATTGGCAGGCAGACACTTGATGTTATCGCTTCAAATCCTGAACATTTTGTCGTCGAGGTACTCACCGCTCAGCATAACGCCGAGTTGCTCATCGAGCAAGCAATAAAATTCAAACCGAATACGGTGGTTATTGTTAACGCGGACTACTACGATCGGGTTCGAACCGCACTGACCGGTGAGCCCATCAAAGTTTTTGCCGGAGAAAATGCATTGTCTTCTGTTGTGCAAATGGATACCATCGATGTCGTAGTCACTGCCCTGGTAGGCTATGCCGGGCTGAAGCCCACGATCAAGGCCATCGAAAGTGGAAAGACGATCGCACTGGCTAACAAAGAGACCCTGGTCGTAGCGGGGGCGCTGATTACCAAACTTGCGTTGGAACATCGGGTCAATATTCTTCCGGTCGACTCTGAACATTCGGCCATTTTTCAATGTCTTGTGGGGGAACTTCACAACCCCATCGAAAAAATTATCCTGACCGCATCCGGCGGACCTTTTCGGGGAAAGAAACGTGAAGACCTGATTGCCGTCACCAAAGCCCAGGCCCTCAAGCATCCAAACTGGAGTATGGGAGCGAAGATCACAGTTGATTCAGCAACCCTGATGAACAAAGGACTTGAAGTCATCGAAGCAAAGTGGCTTTTTGGTTTGGACCCGGAACAGATCGAAGTGCTTGTCCACCCGCAATCCATCATTCACTCGATGGTCCAGTTTGAGGACAGTTCTATCAAGGCTCAACTGGGACTTCCGGACATGCGACTTCCCATACAGTATGCCTTGTCTTTCCCGGAACGAATGAAGACCAATTTTCCCCGCTTTGACTTTGCCATGTATCCGGCCCTAACCTTTGAAAAGCCTGATATAGAAACTTTTCGTAATCTTGCGCTCGCTTTTGAGGCCCTGGACCGTGGAGGCAATATGTCCTGCGTCCTCAATGCGGCCAACGAAGTGGCGGTAGCGGAGTTTTTGAACGATCGCTTAACTTTTTTGGGTATTTCGGAGGTTGTGGAACATTGTCTGGCGAAATCGGATTATGTAAAGGAACCAAGCCTGGAAGATTACGTTGAGACGGATAAATTGGCCCGGATTAGGGCACTGGAACTTATCGGATGAAAAATTCAAATCTAATTACACATTGACATGGAGGGAATGATTATGACGGCCCAGCTCCTGCTGAGCCTTTCGATATTGATCGTTGTTCACGAATGGGGTCATTTCATTACGGCCCGGACGTTTAACATCAAGGTGGAGAAGTTCTACCTGTTCTTTGACTTTCTCTTTCCCATGGCCAACGTCATGAATTTCTCCTTGTTCAAATACAAGAAGGGAGATACAGAATACGGCATCGGCTGGTTCCCTCTGGGTGGGTACGTGAAGATCGCAGGGATGGTGGATGAGAGCATGGATAAAGAAGCCCTGAAGGCTCCTGCACAGGACTGGGAATTCAGGGCCAAGAAGCCTTGGCAGCGCCTCATCGTCATGCTGGGCGGGATCATTGTGAATGTCATTGTTGGCATAATCATTTTTACCTGCCTTACTTTTTTTATGGGCGATCAGTTCATTCCGATGAAATATGTCAACGATCACGGCGGGGTGCAGGCACTTGAGCTTGCAGCCGAATTGGGAATTCAAACAGGGGATAAGATTGTGAAAGTGAATGGTGAAGAAGTCGTGAACTTTGACGACATCGCCAAGCCCAACGTACTACTGGCTGAGAATTCAAATTATACCATTCTTCGGGATGGCAAAGTGATTCGGATTCCAATCCCTACCAATTTCATTGAGAAATTCAATTCCCGCGAGGCCATTGCTCATTTTGTACTTCCCCGGATTCCGCCGGTGATTGCCGTAGTCAGAGAGGGTTCTGTTGCCGGGCAGGCTGGCTTGCAGAAGGGGGACCTTTTTGTAGAGATGAATGGCAAGGCCATGGAATATTATGATCAGGTCGTAGGCGAGATAAAGTCGTTCCAGGGAGACTCTATTCAATTTGCGGTCCGCCGCGGTAGCCAAGTGCTAAGCCACACGGCCTATTTCAAAGGCGAAACAACGTTGGGATTTTATGCGGGTGGAACACTGGTACCGGAATCGGAACTGATAACAACAACCTATTCTCTCGGCCAGTCGCTTGTGCGGGGTCCGGTTCGCGCATTCGATGTAATCTTTGTCCAGCTGAAAGCATTTAAGAAGATTTTTACGGGGGACATTTCTTTCCGAAAGTCTTTATCGGGACCGGTCGGGATGGCTCAAGCCTATGGTGGAACATGGAACTGGGAACGGTTCTGGACCATGACTGGCCTGCTTTCCATGGTGCTGGCGTTCATGAATTTATTGCCGATCCCTGGACTGGATGGGGGCTATGTTATGTTCCTGCTTTATGAGATGGTCAGCGGCAGAGAACCTAATGAAAAAGTCTTTGACACGGCGCTGAAAATAGGGATGGCAATCCTTATGATCCTGATGGTGTTCGTCTTCTACAACGACATTGCTAAAGTCATTACAGGGAATTAAAGAAACCTTCAACGATCTCTACGTTACGTTTGCGCCACTTCGGTTAAATGCACTTAACCGAAGCTGCGCAGCGTAATTCACACGAAGGTTGCAGAGCGAGCCCTTCAATTTCCAGCTTCGACTTTTACTTCCCCTTTCTAAAATTCAGTGGGGGCTTGCGATCTCCGATCAGCGACTTGTAGGTGAAACCGGGCCCAAGGCGTTGCGCCAATTCGTCTTTGGCTTTCTGCAGGATAGCCGGGTTGTTGAATAGGTCTGCACCCGTCATGGCAATTGTCTTGGCTGCATTTATCATGCCTTTCTGTCCAATGCTGATACCACCCGTAGCAACCGCCTGCCAGGAATGTGCTGGTGCACCGGGGACCCAGGTGGCTGTTCCAAGTCCCGCAGTTGGGACGACCCAGGTAATGTCGCCCACGTCAGTTGATGCGGGAAAAAATCCACCCGTCTTAAACGGCTGAACGGTTTGGGCTTGTGACAAGTCAGGCGCCTTGGGTATTGACTTCTGAATTTCTTTGGCAAAGGCTGTCTCTTTGGGTGTGTAAGGCACACCTCCAACGGTGACCAGGTTGTTGTACATCACCCGGGCCAGCGTTTCGTTGGGGACGAGGTTATACGATCCGGAGATCACTTCATATTTTGTTGTCGTTTCCGTTCCAGCGGCGGCACCCTCGGATGCCTTTACGATTCGGCTCCAGATTTCTTCCACTACGCGCGCATCAGGATGACGCACCATATACTCTGCTTCCGCAAAATCAGGGACTACATTGGCGGCAAGGCCACCTTTCGAAATGATATAGTGGATTCGTGCGTCCTGGGGTATATGCTCGCGCATCATATTGACCATATAGTTCATTGACTCCAGCCCATCCAGTGCGGAGCGTCCGGCATCTGGTGCGGCCGCGGCATGTGCAGAGCGACCGTAGAAACGAAACATGGTTTGCTTAATCGAGAGACAAGAAGAAGGGCTGGCATCGTTTGTTGACGATGGATGCCAGTGGAGCACCGCATCAACGCCGTTGAACAACCCATCGCGTACCATGTATACTTTCGCACTTCCGCCTTCCTCCGCGGGGGTTCCATACAGCTTTACAGTGCCGGCTTTCTTGTTCTTGATGAGCCATTCTTTCAATGTGATTGCCGCGGCAGAGGAGGCCGTTCCAAACAGGTTATGACCGCATCCGTGACCGCCCGCCCCTTCGATAAGTGGAGACTTGGTGAACGTGCTGTCCTGGGAGAGGCCAGGCAAGGCATCGAACTCAGCCAGGATGCCGATGGTTGGTCCGCCGGTTCCATAGGAATAGGTGGCAACAAACGCGGTAGGCATTCCCGAGACACCGGCTTCGACTGTGAAACCGCTTCCCTTTAAGAGCTCTTGAAGCTCGCTTGTGCTTTTTGTCTCATTAAAACCCAATTCAGCGTAGCCCCAGATATCTCGCGAGACCTTATTATAAACGGCTGCGTTCTTGTCAATTTCACTTACAATAAACTGCTTGTCTTTATCCCCTTTGACTTTGGGATTGATTTCGGTTTGGGCCGCAGTTTGCAGAACGATGGCAAAAGCGAGCAGGAAAATGTAAGTTGTTCTCATATTTAGTGGTTCAAATTGTTGTAAGAAAACATTTTAGATTAGAGCCCTTTCCGGTATTCGAGTGCTGGCTTGCGATCTCCGACCATTGACTTGTATATAAACCCTGGGCCTACGCGCCCTGAAAGTTCATCCTTAGCTTTTTTCAATATGGATGGGTTGGTAAAAAGGTCAGAACCACTGAGTGCCATGGTTTTGGCAGCGTTCAACATCGCATTCTGTCCTATACTCATCCCCGCAGTAGCTACGGCTTGCCAGGAATGGGCAGGGACTCCGGGTACCCAGGTGGCGACAAACATTCCTGCTGTAGGCACAACCCAAGTAATGTCACCGACATCCGTTGAGGCCGGTGTCACAATTCCAGTTCTAAATGGCTGCACGATCTTGGCCTGACTCAAAGGAGGAGCCTTTTCACCCAGTGATTTCTGGAGATCTGCCGCAAATTTTTCTTCTTGTGCATTGTAGGTTACGCCACCAACGAGGATGAGGTTCTGGTGCACGACTTGGGCAAGTACATCATTGGGCAAGAGGTTGTAAGCTCCTGAAATTACCTCATAGTTTGTAGTGGTTTCAGTCCCGGACGCAGCGCCTTCAGATGCCTTCACGATCCTACCCCAGATTTCCTCAACCATGCGCGCATCGGGATGGCGCACCATATATTCTACTTCAGCGTAATCAGGGACTACGTTAGCGGCAAGTCCCCCTTTGGAGATGATATAATGGATTCGTGCAGTTGAGGAAACATGTTCGCGCATCATGTTGACCATGTGATTCATGGCCTCCACCCCGTCCAAGGCGGATCGCCCTGCATCCGGCGCCGCCGCCCCATGGGAAGAGCGGCCATAAAACCGGAACAGCGCTTGCTTAATCGAGAGTCGCGAGTTTGGACTCGCATCATTCGTGGAGCCTGGATGCCAATGCAAGACTGCATCGACATCATTAAAAAGCCCATCGCGCACCATATACACTTTGGCTGCGCCACCTTCTTCTGCCGGTGTTCCGAAAAGTTTTAGACGGCCAGCTACTTTGTTCTTTCTCATCCATGCTTTCAATGCGACAACGGCAGCCACAGATGCTGGTCCATAGAGGTTGTGGCCGCACGCATGACCAGCTCCACCTTCGATGATTGGTATTTTGGTTACCGTGGAATCCTGCGAAAGACCCGGAAGGGCATCAAACTCTGCAAGGAAGCCCAGGGTGGGACCTCCTGTTCCATTAGAAAATGTGGCAATGAAGGCAGTAGGCATTCCGGCGACTCCCGTTTCAACATTGAATCCATTTCTTCTCAGCAGCGACTGAAGCAAGGCGGTACTTTTGTCTTCATTGAATCCTAGCTCGGCATACCGCCAAATTTCTAAAGACGCACTACGATAGGTAGTGGCATGCTTGTTAATTTCCTGAAGTATGAATGATTTGTCTTTGGACTGCTTTGGCTTGCTTTCGGTCTGTGCCACAAGGCTTGAAAATGTACTCAACAGTAGGATAAGTAGGTAGATTCTGGGCATTTTCAAATCTTGTGTTCTAATATGAGAATAAAAAGCCAAATCAAATAGCCATTCGGCTACGACTGGCCTCATTGATTAACTAATGGCTCTTGGAAATTTCGAATTCTACCCGCCGGTTCAGCTGCTTGTGCTCGTCGCTAAGCTCCTGGGTAATGGGTTTGGCGCTGCCATACCCGATTGCCTTTATGCGGGATTCATCAATGGAGAATGCATTAACGAGGTAATCCCGGATGGCATCCGCACGCGCCTGGGAAAGCCGCAGATTGGATTCTTCCTTCCCGGCAGAATCAGTATGTCCCGAAATGGTCAAATTCAGCTCCGGGTGGTCAATGAGAAAATTGGCGATCTTGTCGAGATCGGCGTGCATGACCGGAAGGATATTCGCCCGGCTGTTTTCAAATTCAAGCGATTCAAATGCAATCTTGCTTTCGATGGGTTCCGCAATCTTGTTGAACTCAATTTCGCCGTTTAGGAAAAAAATTTCTTCGATTCGGAAAAACTCATCGCCCTGGATAACCAATAGATAGTTTCGCTTGTTGATCAGGCTGAAATCAAATGTCCCATCCTCGCGAAGAAATTTGGGAGCCACCTCGACACCTTGATCCAGATCGATGACCGAAACAATACCCTTCAGTGGTGCACCGGTTTTGTCTTTCAGGGAACCACGCAGTTGAGCTGTAGCTTCTGGCTTGGCTTCCATGGGCACGGCAAAGGAAAAGAGATCCAGGTTCTGCTTGTCTGCCTCTTCCGACCGGGCATAGTAAAGTTCGAGAGATTTTGAATCGATGGTGAAATAGTATTCACTTCCGGCGCCGTTAACAAGCGGTCCGATGTTTCTGGGCTCTCCCCAGGAGTTTGGAAGTCGAGTTGATTTATAGATATCAAAATCCCCAAAGTTCAAACTTTGGCCATTGGAGCTGAAGTACAACACATTGTAAGTATGATGAAAGAACGGGCTTACTTCACTATTGACGGTGTTGATGACC
>JANNAZ010000202.1:0-13089 GCA_031384895.1 Cyclobacteriaceae bacterium
GCCATCACGGCAGCAATCTTAGTTTCCGGCTGTAAGTCAAAGCAGCCGATGCCTCAAGGCGAAAAGGAAGTAATCGTTCCTTGTTCTGGTCCTGACTTCTTCACGACTAGCAAAGTGTTCCGCGCGAATTCTATCGGTGAAAGCATGGATCAGGTAACGTCAAAGAAGAAAGCGCTGACCAACGCCCGTAATGAACTGGCGCAGTCAATCCAGACCACGGTGAAGACCGTAACGGATAACTATACCAACTCCCGTGAGATGAACAAGCGTGAGGAATTGGAACAGCGCTTTGAGCAGTTGAACCGGGAAGTGGTGGATCAAACGCTGCAAGGGGTGCGAACCATCTGCGAGAAGCTGGTGCAAACCAAGGAAGGCAACTATAAATCCTATATCGCCATTGAACTTTCTGCCGATGACCTCGTGAAGCAGTACAATGAGCGCCTTAGCAAAGATGAGCGCTTAAAGATTGACTACGACTACGAGAAATTCAAGCAGACCTTCGATGCCGAGATGAACAAGAAGGCTAATAACTAGGCCCCTTACAATCAGCTTACAACGTCCCTCCTGATGGTTTGTCAGGAGGGACGTTCTTGTTTTGTAGCGGTTCTGATTTTGGTTGTAAATTTGAATTAGGATGGCCGGATATTCACAAACCCCGCTGATCAAAAAATTGGGTGTTAAGCCCCTTGCACGGATGCGTGTGCTAAATGAACCTGCAGGGTACTGGGAGTGGCTTAGCCCATTACCTGATGGTGTTCAACTCAAAGCCCGGGCAGGAATTCATCCAATTGATTTTATTCATCTTTTTTTGACTTCCGAAAAGATATTCAGAAAGGAAGTGATGCAAGCCAAGCGGGCGATGCACCCTGACGGTATGATTTGGATTTCCTGGCCCAAAAAATCGTCAAAGGTTAAGACTGACCTGGATGAAAACGTTATTCGCGATTTCGCCCTCAAGAACGGACTGGTCGACGTGAAAGTCTGTGCGGTGGATGAGATCTGGTCCGGACTGAAGTTGGTTATTCCGCTGAAGGACAGAAAGCGAGCCGCAGGATAAATGCAGAAAGTTTGCCTGTTGTGCCGGCTACTCCAGAATTGGATTAATGGAATCGGATGGTCGCTCTTGCAAGTTGTATTGCATGATCGTTCGGGCGCATGTATTCCACCGCAACACGGGGTCGTTGTTTCCCCCTGGGCCAACGCGTTCCGCTCGCTCAAAAAACTCCATCGCTTCCATGTACCATTCGTAAGCGTCCCAATCAGAACCATGGACAGCTGAATTCAGCGCAACATTTCCCTGGCGCTCATGGATGATCCCGGTATAATATAAACGGGAATACTCGTCCTTAAGACAGTTGGCGATTTGCTGCGCTTGCTTCGCAACCGTGGGGAGTGCCTGCCCGAACTGGTCAGTAAGGGAAAGGAGCAGCACAACGGAAGCCTTTTGATTTGATGGATCTACATCCAGAATGTCCAGGCAGATACTCTCTGCAAGCTTGGGCTGATTAAGCAACCGGTAGTGCTCGGCTTTGCTCATTGCTGCTTCTACCCCGTCTTTGGAAAGGGGTTTCATCTTGAACATATTCTTTTCGGCTGTAGCGGAAGCGGTATTCATGGCTGTTTGGATTCAGTTCGAGTTGACTACATAAATATCCTAAATAATTTTAAAAGTGGGTCATAAAATTTGTCGACAACCCGTTCTTTGAGTGGAATAATGGCATTATCAGTGATGGTTATGTTTTCCGGGCATACCGCAGTGCAGCATTTGGTGATATTGCAGTACCCGATTCCAGCGGCATGCTTTAGGTCATCCCGGCGGTCTTCCACATCCAGGGGATGCATCTCCAGTGCAGCCACATAGACTAAATGCCTTGGGCCGGCAAATTGTTCGTGAAGGGAGTGTTCGCGCAGAACGTGGCAAACATCCTGGCACAGGAAGCATTCAATGCATTTGCGGAACTCTTGGACCCGATCGATATCGCCTTGCATCATCCGCCAAGTGCCGTCAGCCGCATCAGGTTTGCGTGGTCGAAATTTCTTAATTTTTCTCTTGGTTCGGTAGTTTACGGATACATCTGTAACAAGATCTTTGATAACCGGGAACGCTTTCATTGGTTGAATTCGGACCGGTTGATCTTTAGGGAGGTCGGCCATACGCGTCATGCACATTAACCGCGGCCGGCCATTGATCTCCGCGGAACACGAACCGCATTTTCCTGCTTTGCAGTTCCAGCGTACAGCCAAATCATTGGCACTTTCAGCCTGGATTTGGTGAACTGCATCCAGAACGACCATGCCCTCGGAAATATCGGTCTGATAATCCTGGAATTTTCCTCCTCCCGAATCAGTTCGCCAGATGCTGAATGTCATGTTGGCCATAGTGTTTGGGTTACCGCAATTACTTCATCTCTTCAATTATCTGCTGCAAGTCTTCACGCATTTGTACTTTTGGCAGGAATTGAATTTGCATGGTGCCATCATCGCCCTTCTTGAGGCAGGTATTGATTTTTGAAAACGCTTCGCTCTTTTCCGGGTGATCTTCACGAAAATGGCCTCCACGGCTTTCTTTGCGTTCTTTTGCCGAACGCGCAATTGCCTCAGCCACTGTAAGCATATGGGTTAGCTCCATGGCCGTATGCCAACCGGGATTATACCCCCGGTTTCCACCGCAGGCTGCATGTGCGGCCTGGTCCTTGAGCTTGTCAATCTTTACAATTGCTTCAGCCAATTCATTTTCATTGCGAACAATTCCCACCAACTCGTGCATCATTTCCTGAAGGTGGGTCTGAATTTGAAAAGGATTCTCTTTGTCTTTCTGAAGGTCGCGCTCAAAGGGCAACAAGGCCTGTTCCATAATTTTCTCTACCTGAACGGGATCAATGACCGCCGCCGGAGCACGAAGCGCATAAGCAGCCGCATGTTCGCCCGCCAATTTTCCAAAGACGAGCAGATCAGATAAGGAGTTGCCACCTAACCGGTTGGCACCATGGAGACCCGCTGCGCATTCCCCTGCCGCAAATAGCCCCGGTACACTTGTCATTTGCGTATCGGCATCTATTCGCACCCCACCCATAAGGTAATGTGTGGTGGGTCCAACTTCCATCGGCTCCTTGGTGATGTCAACACCGGCGAGCTCCTTAAATTGGTGATACATACTCGGCAGTTTGCGCTTAATATGTTCAGCGGCATTTGGAATTTTTTCCTTGATCCAGGCGATGTCGAGAAATACACCTCCGTGTGGCGATCCGCGTCCTTCTTTTATCTCACGCCGGATACATCGCGCAACGTGGTCACGGGTGAGAAGCTCGGGTGGGCGTTTTGCGTTCTTGTCACCTTGAGTATATCTCCAACCTTCTTCTTCATCCATGGATGTTTGGGCCTTGTACAAGTCGGGTATGTCATCAAACATGAACCGACGGCCCTCATTATTTCTGAGTACCCCACCCTCACCGCGGACGCCTTCCGTAATCAGCAGCCCACGAACACTTGGTGGCCACACCATGCCTGTCGGATGAAATTGAACAAACTCCATATCGATGAGTTCAGCTCCAGCATGATACGCAAGGGAAATGCCACCTCCGGTACAGTCCCAACTGTTGCTGGAGATCTTGTAAATTCTTCCCATGCCACCCGTAGCGATGATCACCGCCTTACATTCAAATACTTTGAAAAGCCCCTTCTCCCGGTCATACCCCAGCGCTCCAACTACGCATTCACCATCTTTAAGCAAACTGACAATCGTGTATTCCTGATAGAAGTCCATGCCCTGGTGGATGCCATGGTCTTGAAGCGTTCGTATCATTTCCAAACCTGTGCGGTCGCCGACGTGCGCCAACCGGGGATATTTATGTCCGCCAAAATTTCGTTGCAATATGCGGCCATCGCTGGTGCGGTCAAACACCGCCCCCCAAGCCTCCAATTCCCTGACCCTGGCAGGAGCTTCTTTTGCATGCAACTCCGCCATACGCCAGTTGTTCATGTATTGTCCGCCACGCATGGTATCGGCAAAATGCACCTTCCAATTGTCTCGGTCATCTACGTTTCCGAGCGCGGCAGCGACGCCACCTTCGGCCATCACGGTGTGTGCTTTGCCAAGCAAGGATCGACAGACGACCCCCACGGAAGCGCCGGACGAAGAGGCCTCAATGGCAGCGCGAAGGCCGGCGCCTCCGGAGCCGATGACCAGCACATCATGTTTTATGGTCTCGAATTTTTCCATCAGAAGATTCTCATGTCAGTCCAGATACCCATAGAAACCAAGCGAACATACACGTCTGCAAAGGCAACTCCGAACAAGCTGCACCAGGCCCAGTTCATGTGACCGCGATTGAGACAACTGGCGCATTGGTAAGCCACCTTGTTTGCCGGCGACTTTGATAGTTGATCTTTAAACCCGCCGACCAGGTGGCGAAACGAGTGGCATCCAAAGGTGTAGCCGCCGAGGAGTGTTGCGTTTAACATGAGAACAAGTGTTCCGATGCCAATGCCGAACTGCTTTTCGCCGGAGAGTGGGTCTATGAACCACATCGCTTTCCATGCGTCGTAGGCAAGGATGAAGACAAACAGAATTGCCAGATACATGAAATACCGATGGGCATTTTGCATGACTAGTGGAAACGAATTTTCTCCCCAATATTTTTTTCTTGGCTCGGAAACAGCGCAAGCCGGAGGATCTGCCCAGAAGGCTTTGTAGTAGGCACCGCGATAATAGTAACATGTAAACCGCATGCCACCTGGAGCCCAAAGAATCAAGAGTGCAGGTGAGAAGGGGAGGATCAACGGCCACCAGGATGGTTTGGGGCCAAACCAGTTGTGGGGAGAGTCGCCAAACAATTCGGGAGAGTAGAATGGAGATAAGTACGGTCCGAAGGCATAGTGTTCGCCTTGGAAAGCCGCCCACGTTGCGTATACAATAAACCCGCTAAGGCCCAGAAATACAAGCAAACTACGTAGCCACCAGGCGTCTCTTCGTGCAGTATGTCCGAAACCGGAGGATATCAAGGGGCCTATAATTTTTCTTCAGTATAGAGAAAAAGGAAACACAAAGCAATGCTGGGGACTGGGTACTGGGAACTGGACGCTGGGAACTGGGAACTGGATGCTAGTATTTGCCAGCGCGCTACGGCTTGAGGATAGCTTCAGCATAGCCAGGGCATAGCTTCAGAATAGCCAGAGCATAGCTTGAGGATAGCCAGAGCATAACCATGTTGGTTCAGATTTGAAAAAGGAGGTTGGTCGCCGGGGAGCGTTGGTAGGGATTTGCAATCCCGACCCACTTCGAAGCCGCAATCTTCTCCGGAGCGGATTTGTAATCCATCCCCCGCCTTTGATTTCTATGATCAAAGCAAGCACATTTTGAATAATTTTATGCTGCTATCTTCACATACATTTTCTGGTTATTCACACAGGAGACTACTCTTGCCAACAATTTACACTTGACCGCATTCAGCACGCTCATCTTGTTTTTACCCTCAGCCACTTTACGTTCATAATATAGCTTTAACTCGGCATCATACCTTACTGCGGTTATAGATGCCATGTGTAGGTTGCACTTCAGTTTCTTGTTAGCCATATGATGCACTTTAGTTTTTCCCCGGATACTGCTTCCCGAGGAATATTCAAATGGAGCGACCCTTATTGCGCGCGCATGTCGTCTTTACTATGGCGCGACGCCTGTGGCGCGTGCCGGTGAAAACGTTCTTTTGAAACAGTGATACCAGTGGTCTTTGGTCGTTGCCAAAAAGTAGGGTACCACGAAGGGAAGTGCACCTTGCTATCGATTTTGTTTTGCTGTAATTCGTATCTTCGATCGGAGCTTTCAACGGGCACGCGCTACAAGCGCGCGCCATAATGAGTGCGGATAATAGATCCCCAACACTTGAGATTGAGTTTCAGGAGAGGTCGGGATTGCAAATCCCGACCAACGCCCCACGGCATGTTACTTACACAATGACACATTCGGACCCATTGTGGAATAATGAAGTAATGAAGGCAGGGCATGGTTATGGAATGAACCAGTACGGATTATAAATCCCCAACCCTTGAGATCGAGTTTCAGGAGAAGTCGGGATTACAAATCCCGACCAACACCTCTAATGCCTCACGGCATGTTACTTACACAATGACACTTCCGAACCAACGTGGTAAACTAATTTCTGAATCGGCGTGCTTCACAAGGAGGTAGAGGTACTTTTCGCTGCCAGCGCGGGTTCAGAATCCTGGTCTTCGCCTTTTGGTGTTCCCGTCTCTCTGGAGGGTAGTTGGCATTACAATGGATGAAAGAAATCTTGGAGATAGCTTTGCCGGCGTGTTGCGTCGGAGCCCTACTACCACGGAAGGAGTGATTCGGACATAACTCCTAACTCCTAATTCCTAACTCCTTATTTCTTCAGCCCGTCCACCAGCATATCAGACAACTGTTGCCCCAGGTCGGCAGGAACGATGTTGCTGTGCGGGTCATACCATTGCGGCATCCAGTTGAGCGATGAAAAGAGTGTCATCACAGCAAGCTTCTTGTCAATGTTTTTGAACTCTCCAGAGGCAATGCCTTCTTCGATAATATTTTTGAACCGGTTGATGTAGTTGATGCGGAGCAATAGGAATTCCCGGAGGTATGGCTGGCTCAGGTGACGGTGCTCATTCATAAACACGGCTGATGCGGTGAGGTCTTTGGCCATGACTTCGATATGCCCGACAATCCCGTTGCGAAGCTTTTCACTGGCGGGGCCTTTCTGCTTTTCAACCTCGCACAGCGACTTCCGGAATTCGGTCGCCATATCAAAACACAAGTGCTGGAGGATCTCTTCCTTGGAACGAATATGGGAATACAGACTTGCTGCCTCGATACCCATTTTTTGGGCTAAATCCCGCATGGAGGAAGCGGCATAGCCTTTCTCTCTGAAAAGCTCTGCTGCTTTCCGGATTACCTGCTCTTTGCGGGATAGGGTGACGATCGGTTCCATCTTCTTAACTTGCTACCTTTGAGAAGACCAAAACAGAATGAATTTTTTCTCCGTCAAGGAATTCTTTTACAAACTTAATACTATCGGCTTCATCCTCCTACTGCTGCCGCTTGTGCTGTTTGTTTTATTACACTTCTATACGTTCGGCACCGATCCCGCAATCGGTGACGACGACCAACTAACTGTTCTCTTCCTCGTCCTTTGTTCGGTCGTTGCGATTGTCCTAACGATCGTTCACTTGCTGTGGCGTGCACGAATGAAACGACTGATAACACTAAGCGAACTGGCAAGGAAAATGGATGGCTACTTTGTTCTCTTCGTCGTAAGAAACGGAGCCTATGCGGCTGGTTCCTTGTTAATGGCCGGCGGGTTCTATCTTACCCATAACGCTTATTTTACGGGAGTCTTCTTGGTGATGCTGTTAGCGTTAGTCGCTCAGTGGCCGAGGCCGAGGATGTTCTGCAACGCGTTTGGCCTCCGTGGCCCTGAACGGGACCTGATCTTGAATAACCGGGACTTATATCGAAAGTCAGCCCGAAAATAGGTTAGGATCGGCCGCTTAAGTTCTACAAAGTGATCCCAAAGCTGAATGCATGGAGTTTGGGCCCTTTGCCTTCAATGAAAAGTTCATTCAAATCGTAATTGAAGAAGATGTCGGTGTCGCGGAAGCCAATTTGTGCCCGAATTCCATACCGGACGTTGTTCAGGAAGTAGTTATCGTGGTAATGCGATTTCTGGGTTTCGCCATTCTCCTCCCACACCTGCTTGGTATAACTGTCCAGTCGGTACCCTACATACGGACCGACACCAAACCGGAATGAGCCTCTCTTGTCAAAGTTCAAACGGTCGCCGTTGAAAACCATTGGCTTTCTGCTGTATCCGCCAAAATCAAACATGGGCACCATGGAGAGATTCACATAGGCCACCGTCAATTTGCTCTTCGTGAATTCCACATCTTTTTGGTTTTCATAAAAGATCACGCCGTTATCATCTTTGGTGATTCCAACCTTAAAATTGTTGAATTTGAAATTGTACCAGGACACGCCAGCTCCCCATTCAATGTAGAACTTACCGGCCACTCGCGTACGGAGCGTGGAGTTTAGCGCTACATACCAGGAACCCCAGGGCTTTACAGTGTACAGTTGGTTGCCTCCGTCTGGAAAGCTGCCGTTCTCGAGGTAGTTGTTCATACCCAGGTCGATGTTGAACGAATGGTAGGCTCTGCGGTAATTCTTGGACCGTCGCCTTTCGCTACGGCTGCTGCCCCAATCGCTCCAGTCTTCATTATGTGACTGATCGCGTATCCAGGGTTCTTCCGCCTTTTGCGTTGTCGACGCTTGCTGTGCTGAATCCTTCAGGTAGCTAGTTGAAGGCTTGTGAAGCGCGCTGGTGTCTCGTTTCTCTAACTTCTGCAGCATATCATCCATCAAAGCCTGGAAGTTGTAATGTTTGAGGGTCTCCAGGTCCTGTTTGTCTTTGATGGAGAAAATCACGGTTGACTCTTTCCCTACACGGACCACCAGTGTGTCAGCTGGTTGGGCATGAAGAAAAGTACTAACCGTAAGAAGAAGGGCAATAGTGAAACTGGTTCGGATGGGAGTGTTCATTTTGTTAATTCTTTTTGGTCGATTTTTTACGTAGGTCGATGGCCAGGAATTCATCTTTCATTACCCGCAAGCCGCCGAGTGGATCGCTGTGCTTAACTGTTTTTGCAAAATCCATTACGCGGCCAAGGGGGGTCTTTTTTTCTTCGGCTTGGGTCAGAGAAAGTGAGGCGATCGGTTCGAGGGTATAGACCAGCACCAAAGGTTTGGATTCCTCGATTACAGCAACCGCTGTTTCCGTCAAGGCGGGTTCAATAGTCAAGTCTTCACCTGACGTTAATGATTCAGGAAACGAAATAGTCAATACCTGAGGTTCGGTAATGGGCTGCTGAGCAGGCGGTGCGCTTTCCGTATGGCGGATGCGTTTCTTCTTTCCGGCTATCAGTTGGTTAGGTTTAACTTCCTGTTGGGTTTTTGCGGTAATTGGTGAAGCGACAACAGCAGGTTTCTCGGATGTGGGGGCCTGAGTAATCTGTATCTCGGAAGGTTCTGGCTTACTCAGCCACAACAGCCCAAGGATCGTACCGGGTACAAGAATTGCGGCCCACCGCATCCACATCACCGGGTTATTTTTTTTTGACAAGCCAGCGTCGATTCGATCCCATGTGGCCGCAGTAGGTGCAACCGTATGATTTGCTAGCTTCTTGTTGAATTCGCTGTCCAGCTTGTTCATTTCGCGTTCAGTTTAGGACTCAAACTTCTTTCCATATTCTGCAGTTTTGCCTGGAGGTGCATCCTGGCCCGGCTTAGCTGCGACTTCGATGTGCTCTCCGTGATTCCAACCTGTTCGGCGATTTCTTTGTGAGAGAACCCGTCGATCGCATACAGATTGAATACCATTCGATATCCCGTTGGCAACTCTGAAACCAACTTCAACAGATCCGCTGCTTCCAGATCGGTATCCAGTGAATGCAGCCCAGCCTTGTGATCGGCGGTTTCAAGATCGGTTGTCAGGTACATATTTTTATTCTTACGTAAATACGACAAGGACTCATTCACCACAATCTTTCGGATCCATCCCTCAAAGCTGCCCTCACTTTTGAACTGGTTGAGCCGATCAAAAACTTTCATGAATGACGTGACCAGGATATCCTCCGCTTCCATCCGGTCTTTCACATACCGGCAGCACACGGATAGCATCTTGGGCGCCATGAGGTCATACAAGGCCTTTTGCGCCGCCCGGTCGTTCCGGTGGCACCCTTCAATTAGTTCCGTTTCTCGGGCTCGGTAAATCTGAAACTGCATTTCGTCGATTCAAGGATAAGATGCAAACCCCTTGCCATAGGTTGCACGGCTTGAAAGTAATCTGTCAGGGGGTATACGGGAAAAGGGTTTACCGGGTGTCAGAACACCTAGTAGGCAGCATCGTAGTCGATGGTAATGGTCTTCCAGGCATATTGTCCGGGCTTGATGACAACAGGGTTGATATTGCCCTTGTCATCGAATAGGTTGGCGTAAAGGCCATTTCGCTCCTTTGTAAATACAGAGTAGATGCCCTCCGGGAGTTTTGCTTTGAAGGTGCCGTCGGCTTTTGATTGTACGCAGATAACAAGCCGTGTCTTAATATCCCTAAAAAAAGGCCCAACCTGTGTGGCGTCAGAAACAGCCGTGAGCTCGTAAATCATGATCTCCCGGATGGCGCCCTGGTTAGGAGACAAAACTGCTTCAGGTCCAGGCATCTGGTTTCCGGACACCCAAAAAACCTGACCCTGGAGGCCCTGTTTTTGTGAAAAAACAGAAAAAGAACCGACTACCAGCAGCAGGGTAAAGAAAAATTTCATACGATGAGCCAGGTTATTATTCGATCCATCGCATTTAGACTTTGACGTATATCCTTCGGGAATCCATCCAACGAAGAATCAGGTAAAAGATCAGCACCAGGGTAAGTGCGAACGACAGGGAACCGATTCGGGGTTCCATCCAGCTTGCGTATACCTTCTGATAAAGATAATTCCATAGTGATTCAACTTCTCCGTTTTCTGCTGTCCAACGGGTACGCAACAGGATTTTGGCAACAGCGCCCGAAGCTACGAATGCAAAAATGGCATTCATTCCGAAATAAAGAAAAGGTTTTATCCACGATTGGTAGCCCCGAATGTCAATAAGCCAATGACTTGCGGCGAGAGCCTGCATGGCCCATCCCCCAGTGTACAGTACATAGCTGCTGGTCAACAGCGATTTATTGATCGGAAACGCCATGTCCCAGGCAAGCCCGGCCAACATCAGCACCATTCCAAAAAGAAAAATCCAGGTAACGCGTTCTGCGGGATTTTTGATCTTTTCGAAAAGTTGACCGGTGAGCATACCTATAATTCCTGTGGCGATGGCGGGTATTGTGCTAAGCACTCCCTCTGGATCCCAGGTTTTTGATTGCGACCAAAGGTGGCCGTCGAGGAAGAAACGGTCGAGCCAGGCAGCCAGGTTTGTTCCCGGCTCCAGATTGGCTGGGCCAAATCCGGGTACCGGGAGGAAGGTCATCAGGAAATAATAGAGTACAAGAAACGAGGCCGCGAGTCGGACCTGCGTCAGCCAGCTGGTGGATAAATAAATCACGGAACAAAAAAAGAAGACCACGCCAATTCGCTGAAGGACGCCCGGCAAACGGAAGGTTGCGAGCCGGTCGATGTCGATCATACGGTCAATGGGCAGTGTAAACCAGGCAAGCAACAACCCCAGCAAGATGATGATCAGCGCGCGCTTCGTAATTTTCCGCAGATTCTTCGCACTGAGTCCATCTGTTTTTTTCTTCTGGTAGGCAAAATGAATGGAGACGCCTACGATGAATAAAAAGAAGGGAAAAATCATATCGGTCGGTGTGCATCCGTTCCATTCCGCATGCAATAGAGGGGAATATACCGTTGCCCAGTCCCCCGGGTTATTAACAATAATCATGGCGATGACCGTTGCGCCCCGGAAAAAATCAAGGGACGGAAGTCGTTGACTATCCATCCCTTGAAGGTAGCATAAATCTTGGAAAGCCTGCCGAGACTTATCGCTTGATCACTTCAGCATCGCCGCGATGGGAAACATTGCTGGCGATCCCTTTCCTGATCTCCAGTGTTTCCGACACATTGACCTTGGCCAATGAAGCACCGTGGGCCTCGACAATACAGTGCGCCACCTCATACCCGTAGGCACGCAGGCCTGAGGCACCGGTAATGTCGGCATCCAGGAATCTGCCGCTGCCATTCAGATCCAGAAAGGAGGCACCGGTTAGTTCAACCGTCAGGCGATCGGCTGAAATGTCTCCGGTTCCCACCACGGCGCCGGTGAGCTTGATGTCAACTTCCTGCTCACTAAAGCCTTTGAATGTCAGCTTGCCTGCGCCCATCACATCCAGTTCCCGGAGTTCGGGCATCACGATGCGGATCGTCATTTTCTGATCGCCCAGGAACTCACGCTTCCAGAAGTTCTTCCGGTTGTCTTGATAGTCGATCACTAGCGTCTGGCCATTGACGTACACTTCATATCGCTTGCGCTCATCCTCCATTCCGTCCACTTCTACCGCAAAAGAATCTCCCTTCTCAATCCGGGCGTCGAATAGACCCTGCAAGTCGATGGAAGTAAAATCGGCCAAGCCATACTGATCATGAATGTCAAAAGACTCTTGATGACTGCTTGACTGGCAGGTGACACAATTCCAACCGTCTTTGGTTATACGAATAGTTTGGGTTTCATTGTTGTGACTAAAATCAAAACTAGCCTGGTTGTCGATAATCCGCCACAGTCCACCTTCGATGACCACCGCCTGATCGAACGGAATGTACACATCAACATCCAACCGTTGTGCACGAAATTTGGCGTCTTGCTTGAAAGTTATGTTTGAGTCAAAGCGAACCAGGCTATCGGTTTGAACGATCGCGTAGTCAACCATTTGGGCGTTCTCCGCGGCAATCTTCCGCGAATATCCTTGTGATTCGAAACGCTTGACTACCCGAATGTCTTTTCCATCCTGGCCTCGCAGGTACAAAGACGTGACATTGTAATCATCCATGCCCGTCTCGTTGATTTGGAAGATGGGCATGTTGCCATCCGTGGTAAAAGTCTGCTCGGTCTTATACTCACCCTGTTCCTTGAATCCAAAGATGATCTGAGGCAAACTAAAACTCAGCACCGCAACGCAGACGAAGAAAGCAACGAAGAGTGACCATCCTGTCGCTGCGTTGAATACAATGCGGCGCGCAATAATAGAACTTCCCAGCAGCATGGCGAACAGTGACGGGATGAACACGGTGAAGAAGGCGACAAAAACGATCCATGTCGGAAAGCTGTTGCGGATTGCGTTGAAGGGAACATTAGGTGAAGAAATGTACCAATCAGAAAACAGGTGCATATCGGGCGGACTCATTATTCCGGCCAGGACGCCGAATGCGAACAGGAAGACCAGGATCAAAAACAAGCCCGTCAACGATACCACGATTCCAATAGCCACCCGAAGTACGTCGACCAGGGTGCGAAGAATTGGGCTGAATAACTGAAACACGGCTGCAATTGCCCGGAAGGGGAGGAGGATGATTTTTGTG